>NZ_JAUOPW010000042.1:0-18252 GCF_030547795.1 Colwellia sp. 5_MG-2023
AGTTTGTATGCTGTAGTGCATCGTACGAATAATATGACGTATGCTTTCTAAAAAAGGAGATGGAGACATAATTAAACATCTTTATAAAAATATATTACTGAGCCGGCTCAGTAATATATTAAAAATGGCAAACATCACTCAATATAACTGCCTATCTATCTGAATTTACGTTGATTTGTAGTTTTTATAAAGTACAGATGTTACTGAGCCGGCTTAGTAATATCGGTACTTCGATTTATATTGTATTTTTATTGTTTCTAATCCGTTGAAGTTATGAGATATTATTGCGAATTAAATAAGAATTATGAAACGGATATTACTGAGCCGTATACATAGTAAGCTGTTATGTAACTAGGAGAGTTAAGTTAATATGGAAGGTTTTATAGGTATAATTTTGGTTTTAGTTATTGGGCTTTTTTGGTTAATCCCTTTAGTCATGTTATTAAAATCAAAGAGAACATCAGGTGGCACGAAAGCACTTTGGGTTTTAGCGTATGTATTCGTAGCTTGGTTCGCATGGCTAGCGTATATTTTACTTGTCCCTAAGAAGCAACCAACCAATAATTTTGCAAACACTCAGTAAGCGTTACATAACAAGTCATTGCAAAGGACTAAAAACAGCTGGCCGTTGCTCGTGCCTCGCCATTTTGGCCAACAATTTTTAGCCTCTGAATGAGGCGTTAAGTTCACAAAGGAGTATGGATGTCATCATTGAACTTTGAAGATGAAAAAAATAATTTTCGCGAATTTTATAATGAAAAACATGAAACGCTAGAAGCAGCTAAAGGTGCTTTTATAGCGATTATTAATTCGATTCTTGCAGATGAATATGCGATTTCTGCGGTTACTGGGCGAGTAAAAGATCGCGATGAGTCAATTAAAAAATTTGCACTTAAATACCAATCAGCTCTTGAAGAAGCTCAAGAAGAATATGAAATAAAAAATCACATCACAGATCTTATTGGTCTTAGGGTTATATCTCTTTATGAGTCAGATGTGCAGAAAATAAAAGATGTACTAGCTGAAGAGTTTGAAGTAATTGAAATAACCGATAAGATCAAAGATATCGAAAGTAAAGAATCATCTTTTGGTTATAAGGGGTTGCATGTAGATCTCAAGCTTAAAACTCCAAGAAATACAATGCGTGAATATTCAAGGTATGCAGAATTTCGTTTCGAAGTACAAATTAGGACAATAATTCAAGATGCTTGGAGTGTCTTAGACCACAAAATAAAATATAAAAAATCAATTCCTTTACCCCTTAAAAGAAGGATCAATACTTTAGCAGCTCTTTTTGAACTTGCCGATAGAGAATTTTATAGTATTCGCGAAAAAACTATAAAAGCAGCTGAAGATGAAAAACAAAAAGCAAAAACAGCCACACCTTCTGAAAATGAAGCGCTTAATGTGTTTTCATTTCTAGCCATTGTTGACGAACTATTTGATGGATATGATTTCCACTCGTATAAAGTAGATGGTTTTGTTTCTGAAATATTAAGTTATGGTGATGTAACCCCAAGTGAATTTAAGTCAATTATTGATAATAATTTCTCATATATTGAAAAATATAAAAATTCAATTGATGAAACTCCTACAAGAAAACATGCTTTTAACCCTTACACGGAACTAAGACATGTTTTATATCAATCAGACAAAACTAAATATGAGAGAGCATTATATGATTCTCAAAGAAAAAAGTTTAGTGAATGGTCTGAAGAAAATCCGCAATAAAGTGAACTTAACAAGTCACTCAAAAGGACAAATAACAGTTGGCTATTTACTCCTTCGTCGTCTATTTTAGCCAACCATTATTTGCCTCTTAGTGAGGCGTTGAGGTTGTAGAATTTCTCTTTTTTAGAAAAAAAGGCGGATTTCAGGGGTTCCAAATGCATTAGCTAACGTCTAAAAAGCGCTTAGAATTGATTTAAGGAACTCGTTTTTTTATCAAATTTGGCTGTTGGAGTTATTCTACAGCCTCGTTAGTGCTACAGGAGAATATCGTTGAGTTCGAATGAAAGTGTTCTAGTTTTTATGCGTTTCGTAACTGAAAAGCATAAAGAAGTAATTCTATCTTTAGATCAATTGGTTCAGGCTCTTGTTGGTGAAAACGCGCCAAATAAAGTAGCAAAAGCTGAAGATGCTTTGAAAAAAGCGAGAGACTTACAATCAGCTATATCAAAACAAGATAGTCCCGCTTGGCTACCGAGTTTAGTTCAAGGCTTACATCACTATGTAACTAAGGCTTGGAATCAACAACATCTCATAAATCATCTAATAGATAATGTTGCAAATATTAAGCAGCACAAGTGGGCATTTGAGAACGCAGAAGAAAAAGCGTTTGATTTTGATTCTATTTATGAACATTACAAATCAGAAAGCAGAATCCCTGAATTATTTGATGAAATAATTAAAATTCTCGAAGAAATTGAATCAAGCGGTGAAATAGATAGTCTTACAATGATTACCGCCCTTGGTAAAGTCCTCGCAACTTTGAAACAAAATAGAAATGGCTCTTACTTTTCACTTAATAGCGCTTGGGAATTTTTAGTTTCTTTCCTCAAAAATTACATGTGGAGTGAGTTATCCAAATTACCTATGCTTGGTAGTGCAATGGAAGCACTTGAAAAAACTATCAAAGAAACAAATGAAGAAATGTTTAAAGTGCATTCGGCCATAGAAAAAGAAATGTCTAATGTAGTTGAAACAGAGATTAAAGGCCTTAAAGGGAAATCTGCATTTCCATTTATTAGTTATGATCGTTCAGGGGCAAAGCTGGGAAGTAATGCAGAGAGATTAACTGTAGATCAGAAAGTGTAGCACTAACAAGTATTTAAAGCAGGACTGCTAACAGTTTGCTCGGTTCCGCTTCGCTGCACAATTTTAGCAAACTATTATCAGCCCCTTAAATGGGCGGTAGGCATTCAGGAGTCAATTTGGCACACGAAATAATCAGCAGTCTGAAGGAGCAAGAATACTCCATATCAATGGCTGGGTTTTTAGCAACAATATCGACAGTAGCTTATAGTGGTTTAGGATTAGCGGAAAACCTTCCTTATATTAAAATATGCATTTTTACAGCAATTGGAGTCTTATCTATTATTGGAGTTGCACTACTATGCGATTACATACTTGATCAAGCTGAAATAAAAGACAAAGAACGCTATTTTATGCTTGGTGGCGGCTACTTCATTTTTGCGTCTCTTAGTGCTGTTTTATTGTTTGGGTTACTTTACCAGCATGGCTCTTTTTCAATAATAAAGGAGTATTGGGCACCAGCACATTTGGTAGTTTCAGTGCTTGCTAGTTTTTCTTTATTTGCCAAAGCAATGACTGAAAAAGCTGATTGGCCCTTATGGTCAATGTGGTCTTTTGTCATTATAGCTTTATCTATTTCAGTAGTTAGTAAATGTGTAGGTTAAGTAAATGCCTAACAAGAGACTATGGTTAGTTATCAATACAAAACCTAATCCGAATCAATTCTTGACGACTAACAGCTAATGTCCGCAATGTGGCAAAAGTGCTCATACAGAGAAAACATGGCAGAGGGGACTTTGAGCTTATTGCAGTCTGTGTCTGTCGGAGTTAAGTAAGCGTGAGGCCAAGTTTGAGGTATTACAAATTAAAATGCTAAGGACTTACACTCACATTTGACGCGCGATCAATACTGTATATGTTGATTATATTTTCTATCAACGAGTAAAAAAATTGTTTCTCAACATTCTCATCATCAAGCAGCTCAAGCTGCGGCATAACATCATTTAAAATTTGCATGGGGTGTAAATTGAAAGGATCGACACTGTAATTTAAGTAATAAATAACTTTTTGTTGCTCCTGGCTCATAGTGTTAATTCTCTTCTCATCAAATAAAATCACGTTGTTTTTGTACTCAAAGCGTTCTATTAATGAGTTCAATTTTAATATTACTTCATTCATAAGGTATCTCTCTTTTATAAGATATGGTGGCTTACAGTTTTGATTATGTTAGTTTTACAATTAATGTTACCTCTTTAAAATTGTGCGTTGTTGTAGGTTGTTTTTTCTATTTTTAGTTCAATAATTCGATCAATTGATCCAATTTTCTCTCTAATTGATTTTGTTGTTCTTGTTTGTTTTGTTGCGATAATGTCAATCTTTTGAGCGCTTGATTTAGTGTTTGTTGATTCGATATTAGTTCGTTTTGTTGTGCTTGAAATTGATCTAGCTGTATTTTTAAGATATTGATATCGTTCTTTAATTGCTTTTCGCGTTTTTCTGAAATTTCTGAAGTTTTTTGTAATTGAGATAATAAAATCGATTGCAATTCTTGCTTGTTGTTCGGCTTTTGCGATTTTGATGTTGAAATCACTGATTTGTCCATGGGATATTTTTCCTATTTTTTTTAATTTATTTTTAAAGCTAACTCGCCCTTTTTTGTTGTTGTTTTTGATATTTTTGTATCTAGGGGGAATATCAAAAACTGGCCGTTTTGGTCGTTGTAGAATGTTATGCCGTGTGTTTTTTTCATGATTTTTTGTAATGTTTGTTGTTGCATTACTATTTCGTATTTCAACTGTTTTTGTTGCTCGAGTTTTTGTTGGATTGTTGTTGACAAGTACTTCATTAGGGCGCTCGATGAAATCATTAATACGAATAGAATTACGAATGTTTGCACTAGCGTTCTCGTCCAATTTATTTTTGTCAATGTTTGTACTTTTTTTTGTGTTGTCGCCATTTTTTTCAATTCGTCGTTCAATATTTGATTCGTTTGTTTCAAATTTTGTAATTGAATTTGGCTGAATTTCTCTGTCGTTTGCGCCATATTTTTTGAGGTTTTTTGCAGCTCTTTTATCAATTGATTGTTCAAATTCTCGTTGAATTCTTTCAAAATAATTTGAGTTTCGTTCTCGACTAAATCCTTCTGTTTTTGTGTTTGTTGTTTCAAAATGCTGGTCATTTTTGAAATGTTGTTCATAAAACTTTCCTTTCAGTCTCAACCGATCTTTTGATGCAGAATCACTACTATCGACTTGAATTGTAATGAAATTTTCAGATTTTCGTTTTACTTCGTAATTAAGTTTTTGTAATTCTTTGATGACATCATCACGCCCATTTTTTAAGTGGCCATCGACGAACATTTGTGAAAAATGTTCGTCGATGGCCACTAACAGTTCTTTTTTATCGCGTGGCAAACTGGCATTTGATTGTGTTAATTGTGCACGATATGCCGAGTCAGGCGATGAAAAATTATTTTTTTGATTAGTTAGTTGTTTAAAATAATCGACGCGTTTTTTGTCTATTTTGTGAAGATACGGAGTGAATGATTTTTCACTTTTTAAATCGATATTTGTAAAAACAAAATGTAATTCTTTTCTATTTTTGTCGTTGTGCTCGATCCATAACGAGTTATAACGATTTTTTTCAAATCCGCAAAAAATTGTTTTCTCAAAATCTTCAATTATATTATTAATAACATCTTGTTTAATATCGCTTTCTTCAAAACTTAGAACGCCGCTCGTGTAGCGATTTTTATTTGTAATAGAGTCAATAACAGCTTTTGTTAAATCAGCATCACCTCGCTGCACGATCGGTGCAACGCTTCGTATTTGGCCGCTCGAATCTTTATTATTTAAAAGATAATCAATTCCGCCGCTCACGCCTGTCCCATGACGAAAAAACTTAACTAACATTATGAGCTTTAGTTGTATTTTCTGTATTTTCTTTATTTATTGTGGATTCAAATGCAGTTAATAAAAAAGGTATTTGATTTGGCGTATAATATTTAGTAGCTAATTCGATTAAACTTTTATTTTTTTTGTGAGAATCGACGAAAAAATAAAAAGCGAGATCATTTAGAAGCAGCCATTTTATTAGTGTCGAAGTGAACGAGACATAAGGATTGCTTTCATCTTCTTGCATTTTTCTTTCGTATTCTTCAATTGCTTCTTTTTCTTCTTGTTTCATCGATGTTTCTTTTTTATATTTAATAAAATATTCAATCAATTTTTTTAAGTCAAAATCATATTTTCTATTTTTTATAATCATTTCTATAAAAAATGGGTCGATATGTAGAACAAACATCGCGAATTTACTTTTTTTATTCGCGATTTCAGCGACCGCCATTTTTTCAATACTCATTTTTTATTCCTCATTTTTTTGTTGATTTTCAATTATTATTTTTAATTTATTATCAATGTTTTGTAATTCGATTGTGCATTTCAAAACGTCAAAATAAATTTCTGATTTTTTTGAATAATTTAAAACTCGCGCGATTTGATTTATATTTGCTCCGATTTTTGCAACTTCAAAAATTAAACTTGGATCACAGCGAGGTACATGTTTTACAACTTTTTGTTGTAAAACGAGTTGACGAATAAACGCGCTCAAATTTGAATTTGTGCGTTTTTTAAATTCGCTGAACTCGTCTTTATTCACTCGCACTTTTATAATTTTTTCGCGCTTCTCTTTCATTTTATTTTTTTTTGTCTTTTTTTAGGGGGTGAAGGGGGAACCCCTTTCAAGCAGCCTGTGTCCGCAAAACGAAGTTTTGTGGACACAGGCTTATGCTTGCTTGTTTGTTTCTATTTACTATTTTAAGTTAGCACGTATTTTTTTGAATAGAAAGAAGTAAACGAGCCTAACCTGTTGATTTGTATGTATATATTATATGTTACGTATAAGAGGGCTATTTGAGGAGTAATAAAGTTTCATACTGAGTAATAAGTGTCATAGTAAGTATTAAAATATCATACTTAAATTTCATATATTCCTTACTGCAAATTCGGTTATTCCACTATGGCCCCAGTTAACAGTACTTGTAGATTTCAGTGCTTAAATATTATACCATATTGGAATTCGTGGTAATAAAGGTGTGTTATGTCGTTTGAAGTTGGACATAAACCAGTTAGAAAAAGACCTGTTTCAGAAGCTGTTAAGCGAATTGAAAGTAGCGCTAAAGGTGCAGGTAAAATTAGAGATAAAGCTCAGTTAAAACATATTTTAGCTAACGCTAATCGTGGCGAGTGTGCCGAAAGGAACGTAGCCTTAATCTGGTTTTTGTTCGGTTCACTTACTCGAATTACTGAAACTTGTTACTTGCGAGTTAAAGACGTTTTCTATAAAAGCGGTGAATTCAAAGCCATTTTTAGAGTGAAAAAAGATTATGCAAAAGGTGGACAAAGCCGTGATTGTGCTTTGGTTCTTAAGCAGCAACGCAAAGCGTTATTAGCATGGCGAGATAAGCGAATACAAGATAAGGCTTTCTTATCAAATGATGGTAGTTATGGCGGTTTGAGTGGCGATAGTCCTTTGTTCTTATCATTTAAAGGTCAAAAGGGTTTGAAGTGGGTTAGTCTTGCGTTTCATCCTAAAAAATACACAACCATTGACGGTAAAATTAAAGAAACTATGGTTTGCTCAAGTATGGAAAACTATATTAGAGAATTATTTAAAAAATGTGGCTTTAAACGTGGTAGTAGTCACTCAGGGCGTAAAAGCACAAGCAGCTTTTTAAGTGATATGGGTGTGCCATACGATGTAATACAAATGGCTATCGGGCATGTTAGTGATGATATGACAGATACTTATATTATCCCCAACCCACAACGGTTAACCGATGCACTAAACAATTTATATAAAACAGTTCCACCATTAGGAGTAAAGGATTAATGATAAACGAACAAGAACCAATTTGGGGTACGCACTGTATGAAGTGTGATCACAACAAAAATTACTATGAGGGTGAGAATGTACCAGAGTCATGCCCGGTATGCGGTGAACACAAAGAGTATTCTATGGTCGACCTAGAAGAACTTAGATCCAAACTCCTTTTTGCAAAACAAAATCAAGCATTCAGCTAAAAGGCTTTCCTACCTTTTATGAAGATGGTGAATACGTCATGCCAATAAACCTTTGGATGAATCACCTCGTTAACGTTAAGCGCGCGAAAAACATCAATTCAAACGTTCGTGCCATAAGTCGATATTTGCGCTTTTTAAAAAGCCATGGACTCTCTTGGACTGAAGTGGTCAAGTAAAATTGGCCACAGTTTTGTAGCTTAACCTGTATCTTTGTTCTGATTCATTTGGACTTATTCCACCGTTGTACGTATGTGGCCTGATCTCATTATAATAATCCATGATGTAATTAATGATCGCATGCTTAGCTTCATTAAAATTCTTATATCCTATTGTTGGTATCCATTCAGTTTTCAAACTTCTAAAAAATCGCTCCATCGGTGCATTATCCCAGCAGTTTCCTCGACGACTCATACTCTGTGTTATTTGATAACGCCAAAGCCGTTGTCTAAATTTCCTGCTGGTGTAATGCGTTCCTTGATCTGAATGAAATGTCACCCCTTTAGGCTGACCTCTACTTTCATAAGCCATCATTAGGGCTTGCATGGTTAATTCACTATCGGGTGAAGTTGATAGTGCCCAGCCAATAATCTTTCTAGAAAATAAATCAAGAACGACCGCAAGATACGACCAACGATTACCCGTCCAAATGTACGTCACATCTCCACACCAATAAGTGTCGGGGTCAACAACAGCGAATTGACGTTTGAGTCTGTTTGGGATGGCTACATGATCTTTATTCGCCTTTTTATATTTATGCTTAGGGACTTGGCAACTCACTAAACCTAGCTCATTCATTAAACTTCCTGCTCGATAACGACTTAATGGATATCCCTCATTGGCTATCATGTCAGCTATGCTTCTAGCACCGGCTGAGCCGCCACTAAGAGCATGAAGTCGCTTAACATCTGCTCTTAATTTTATTTCCGACGAGCTTAAATTATTATCCTTGGCGATCCAATATTTATAACTGCTGCGATGAATACCAAACACATCGCATAAGATTTGGATCGGGTATTTTAGTTTATTGCTCTGATTGATTTTCTCAATTAAAAAGTATTGTTCAGGGAGTCTGACATCAACAGAGCTGTAGCCTTTTTAAAATATCTTTTTCCAATTCAATGCGTGCTATTCGCTTTTTTAGTTCACGTATTTCAATTTGTTCAGCGGTCATTGGTGTTGCTTTAGGTTTTATTCCTTTGCGTTCTTCTCGAAGCTGTTTGACCCATTTTCCTATCGTGGAATAGCCAACTCCCATGGCTTTGGCTGCGTCCTCATGTGAGTAACCGTTATCGACAACTAACTGTGCTGTTTCTAATCTAAATTCTGGGCTGAAATTTGTTTTTTTGGGTTTTGTCATTGGTATCACCTATCGTTATGAGATGCATAATAACACCTCTAAGTAGGTGGCCAAATTAACTATGCCACTTCATTCTTACGTGGCGAGAAATAACCTGAAGAGATTTATAGCTAAAATTTTACTTCACAAACTTATAATTTAACCTTAAAGTAACACTGCGAGAGCAAACCACCCTCACAACAAACAATAACGCAACAAAAATGCAAATTAAAAACTATTTAATTACATTGATTGTGTTTTTAATGTATAAGGAAAATATAATGGAGTTAGATTCTGTATTTGTAGGCCAGTTTTTATTTGTGTTTGCAATAATTATTGGAGTATTGAGTTATTTATTGGGAAGAAAAAAAACAACCTCGCCTGTATTAACTGGAATCGTTGGTTTTTTAACTGCAATGATTCCGCCTATTGGGTTAATTTTTATCGCTGTTATAGCTTTAAAAGATAATCTAAAACAATAAACCATAAGTTTGGATCTCAATTATTTAAGGAAGATAAACAGTGAAAAATATATTTTACGTTTTAGTACTAATATGCTGTATAAGCAATGTAAAGGCCGCGCAATTTTCAAATTGCACAGGCTGTAATTCATCTATTTCATACAGTAATGCAGCAGAAAGTGAAGCTCTAAAAAAAGGTTCATCTCGAAGTTCAGTCTATAGCTTTAATATGGCTAGTAATCAAATTAAAGCATATGATGTTTATGTTGAATACGAGCCTGGTGGTTATGGAATCGCAACAGCAATTGAAAATTCTGTTGATGCTAATACTCAACAAAGCTTTAATGCATTAGCTGCTTCATATTCTGCAGTTGCTGAGCATGTGAGCTCAAACCAGATTATACCCAGTAATGTTGCTGGTAGTGCATATCAACTAATTAATGCTAGTTATGTTAAGAACAACGTTACAGATTATTATAATAATAATCAATAATTTAGAACGAAAACAGCTAATTATGTAGCCGCTGCTGTCGGGTTTGCTGGTAAATTGGTGAATATAACGCTTACTCTAGATGTATATTTTGCTGATGGCTCTACGGCTAAATTTTCATTATCTGGAATTGATGGGAACGGAGGTCTAGAATTAAATTTAATTTCAGCTCGTGATATTGACAATAATGATATCCCCTTAACCAAACAAGGATATGAAACCTCTGGAGAGAGAAACTTTTCTACTGGTGGAAATGCTGCAATCGAAGAGTATATTGCCGCAGCTAACAGATGGGGGGTAGAGGTAGTAAGTGGAACTGGAGGAAGCGGTGGCCGCCAACAAATGAACTGTGATTCAAATGGAAAATGTATCATTATTTGGATACCAAATTAATCTTAACCGTAAAAATAAACTTCACTCTTATGTATAAATAAGAGTGAAGTTTATTCTTTAATTTTCTGATAGACTCAGTTACAAAATAAGGAAATAATTTGATTATTCAAGAAGCCTACTAAAATCACATATTTTTATCTTTAGCTTTCAGGCTCAAAAAATAATGCAACTTAAAATCCTTTTTAAAAGCTCCACCATAACTAAATAGCTCCTCATCGGTTGGTTCTTAAGAAAACTTGAAGTTTAATTCTATTAATGATCAAATAGTTACGCTAATAAAAATGACTAAAAACAGAGTTCACATGCAGGTTAACCAAATTTCAAATCAATCAAAAGCTCTATACCTCAGAAAAGCACCTAATTAAGCTTGCAAAAGCCTCGGATTTCAATTACGCCATCGATGCTTGTCGACTGTCTCTGCTCAAGGCTGTCTTCAAGAACTTACCTTGTCTGCAAGATGCTAAACTGTCAGATATCCATCAAAATCTGCAAACGCAGGCTAATTAAACAATAAGTTATAAACCTTTTCATAATCAAATCAGCTAGTACAGCTTTATCATGACGGCACCTTAATCGCACAGCCCCCTCGCTCACATCGTTTAGGCGGGCATACAACACAATCTCACCATATGCCTCTGGGGCATCAAAAACAGCATGAGCAGTCACCGATAAATTTACGCTCATGGGCATTAAGTATCGGGGAGTATACCCACCAAATTGTTGAGTTACAGCTCAGTGGACGACGTCCCCCCGAGCACGCTTATCGTGCCTGTTTAGGGGTGTTAAGTTTAGCTAAAACCTATTCAAAATAGCGGCTTGAGCAAGCGTGTTATCGCGCAATCGTGATGAATACGACAACACTCAAATCAATTAAGCAGATGCTGAAAAAAGGGTTGGATCAACAACCGTTACCCACACAGCAAACAGAGCCAGAAAAGCCAGTTACACATAGCAACATACGTGGTACAGATTACTACCATTAAGGAATGAAAACATGGTAGACACCATTAACTAGCAACTTCAACTACTCAAGTCATCAGGCATAAAAAACGCATTAAAACAGTAGCTTGAGCAGCCTAACTTATACCAAGAGTAAAGCTTTATAGAGCGTATCAGTTTATTGCTAACACATGAAATTGACACGCGTGAGCAAAGAAAAATCGACCGGCTCGTGCGACATGCTAAATTCCGCTTACCAGCTCAGTAAAATCAACTGATTTACTCGCCGACACGTAATATAGAAAAAGCACAGATACGTAACTTAAGCCAAAATAGCTTGCTAAACTTACACCAAAATATCTTAATCACCGGCGCAACAGGCTGTGGAAAAACCTACCTCGCATGTGCCTTAGGGCATGAACACTGTTTGCAAGGAAAAAGTGTTTACTATATTCGATTGAAGGAACTACTTGAAAGCCTGTTTCTAGCACAAGCAGATGGCAGTTACCGGAAATTACTGGCGAAGCTAATAAAGTATGATCTACTGATTTTAGACGACTGGGGGCTTGAACCACTGAGTGCACAGCAACGAGGTGACTTACTCGAATTAATCGATGCGCGGTATGGGTATAAATCACACATAATTATAAGCCAGCTCCCACAGGAAAACTGGCATGAGATGATCGGAGAATCAACCCATGCTGACGCCATTTTAGATAGACTAATTCATGGTTCGATTAAGTTGAACTTAAAAGGAGAATCGAGATACGAAAACAGTTAAATAAACTGACTGATGATGATCAGTTAAGCTAATTTAAAAACGGCTCTACAAAATGATAAATCAAGTGATCAAAGCTGATGAGAATCGGTGATCAAAGTCATGAGAATACGCAATTGACAGAATACTTTCTGGCGATACAGTACGTATTGATGCCAAACGAGGTTTAAGTGCAATTGCAGTTGAGGAAGAAGCTAACCTTGGTCATGGCTCAGCTTACTATTACAAAGATGTCATTGAAAAAATTAAACTATGGGAAGTCCAAATATCACTTATTTGTTAGTATAGATAATAACGATCTAAAATAGAAACCATCTGGCTCAAAAGAGCCTTCACGGTCACGGGGCGTATCAAACTCACCATCTTCCGTTTTGATGTGCTTGCTTGTTTTACCATTTCGGCTATTGGTGTTCTTGGACTTACTGTGTTTTTGATAGCCTAAATGCTCATCCATTTCTGCATTAAGTGCCGTTTCGACAGTTATTTTTTTTAACATCTGGCTAAATTGATTTAAATCGTCAGGTGTTTTAATGCTTTTAGCTGCTTCTTTAGCAAACGCTTCGAGTTCTTCTTTATTCATGTTCATCGCCTAATCCTTAAACTCTTGATAGAGTAAATTATGATAGGCAGTTACACAAAATTAGTTACACTCTCTCTGGGGACATTAAAAGCTCGTTTTTTAAGCACACCATAAATCTAATACAAAATGTAATGTAGATTGCTAATTTCAGATTGGATGTGACCTACGAGTCAACATCATCGAAAATAGAGCGGTTTGTTACATAATTATTTGAGTGTGAGTTTCCAAAATACTCGTTGTCACTCCAAGCAGGCTTTCTTCAACTGATGCATACTCCTTTGCCATATAAACTTTTACTATCGCCCCAACGGGTCATTTGTCTAACGAGCATTGGGCCGATTTAATCTTATCCATATTAATAGCAAAATATCCCTTATCTTTCTATATCAAATAAATAACAAATTGATAAATTTCTAATGAACAGGCATAAACGACCGATAGGGTTGATTTCATGGCTATGGGAGAAGCCTACAAATGTAAACAAAAATTTTCTGAGTGGATGATTTCTCGTTCATAGCTCATATCAATCTGCAATTCTAATGAATGGAAAGTACCAATTCTGGAAAACCGTTTTCCAGACCATTAAAAATTACCATTTCTTTGCGATTTTTCACTTTTTCTGGAAAAGCCTTCTAGACTAGATAAAGTGTAGGTTTCCAGAGTATTTCCAGATTTGGATGTACAGAGTAGTTTGTATAGGGAAATCAAAGTGAAGTATTTAAGATGGTTTAATCAAGTACGTTTGTTAGCTGAAAGTGAGGGCTTAGCCAATTGGGAAAGTATGGCAATTTGGCGTGATTTGTTTTTACAAAACCTAACCGCTGGACAAGTATTAACTAAAGTAAAAACAGATATAATAAAAACCAAAGTAGATAACTTTTAATGTTGGAAAGACGGAGATAAATATGAATAACGAAATAGCCCATGAAACAGATGCAATGTTACATCAAGCAGTTAAATCTATAGACACTCTTTTTGAAGAGGGTTACGCACAAAAAAATCCAGAATTGGTTTCTGCTTTTTTACTTGCTGCATCCAACAATAATATTGCTGCATCAAACAATAAAGCATAGTTGAATAAATCAAACAGCCCCTTAATTGGGGTTTTTCAGTATTAAAACAAGATGTTGGATTATGAAAGACAATTTAACTAGAAACGTATTTTTGCGTATAAATGGACAATTACATCAGTTGTGCCACCCAATTACATCATAAGTGCCAGTTAATATCATTCAACTCTGCCACTGATAAATATGATCACTTTGTGCGCGTTGCTGACGTTTGAGCTTACCTCACTAACGGCAGCTCCCATGCATATGGCGGCTGTTAGCATTAAGGATTCCCTTATGACTTCTGCTCCGACTATGCAGGCATGAACTTAATATGATCTTTGGCTATTTAGAGTTTTATGTAGATGTTGGTTTTTCATGATAAGTTAATGTGCAATTTTGATTTTAAACTTGAACCAAATAGTATTTAATAATGAACTTAACTGATTAAAGGACTAAGTTAACAATGAGTAATAAACCTGTATATAAGGCGACTTCTAAACGTAAAGATCGCACCCAGAAGAATAAACATTTGGTAGAATTTGAAGCTGTTATGGTGGGCAGTGGCCAACGTATAATTGGAAAAATGTATTCGCCATCTCATAAAGTAATAGGACAGCAGCCAACTGCAAGAGGGGTGACGCGAACTGCAAGAGATGAAGCTAAAAATAAAGATCTAAAAGTAACTGATTTTGAAATTAACAGGAAAATTCAACAAGTCGAATTGAGTAATAAAGAGCTTCAGAGGATTGTTCGTGATTTAAGGCAAACTTTTCAAGTCACAAAAATAACTGTTGCAGAACTAAAATCTGAAGTACAAAAGCTTGCTGATGGAAAAGTTAAGTTAGAACTTAAAATGGCACACCAAAACTATCTATCATGTTTTGGGTTACAACAACATGAAATTGAAAATAGCATAACTTTACCCCTACGAATTTATATTACAGATGTAACAGCTAAATCTGATATTGAAAACTTGCTGTTTGAAGAAAATGAAAATGTTGTTTTTGAAGCGATAGGCCCAGATATAAAAGGTTCATGGTATAAAGAAATTTATTATAAGTTAACAGGAGAGGACGCTAAAAAATATAAAGCCTACGCAGAGAAAGCAGCTAAGTTGAAAGCATTTGAAAAACCTCAAGCTGAAGTAGATAATTTAAATGCCGATACAATATCTAAGCTTTTAAAGGCTTTAGAGAATACTCCTGAAGGTGCACTCCAAAATGGCCGTGTATTAGTGGTTAAATTTATAAATCCTGAAACTCAACAGTCTCAGGTTTCGTCTCAATTGCTTTCTATAGACGAGCTAATTTATTTAGAAAATAATAAAGGTTTGATTCAAAATCCAAGACTTATTCTAGAGCAAATAGCCCTTGTCCATAATGATGAAAAGCCTCTGTTACCCGATAAACCGACTCATTAATCATCTAATCTTCAATAAGTTATAAATACTACACTAGATCTCAATCTTCACCAAATAAGGCAGGATAGTTATCTTCATAACTAATTGATTAAGTACTTATTTAAAAGTCTACTGATTACACCAAATAGGTAACCTTATATTTTTTAATGAACTACAAAAAATGACGCAATAAATGTAATTATTCATTTGATGACGTTTACTCTTAAAGGAAGGCCTTCAAGTAAGTAAATTTCACGGCTTTTAATTACTATTTCGTATTAGGGCCACGATTCTTATAACAAAAAATAAAGTTAATTTAAAACACCAATAAAAACAGATGCTTATGTATTTATTTGTTAAGGTGGCACGATTTTTACAGTTCTTTTTTTTGTGTTTTATTTGCTTTTTTTTATCAGATTTCACGTGGCGTCGAATTTCTAAAAAATGAAATCGAGTTCTATGTAAAATCTGATTGAAAATGGCTGTACCCTCAGCCATTTAAAAAAAATGCTCACAGAGAAAGTTGCTCGTTTTTTATGCGAAGCATGCAGCGAAGCGATAAAAATCTTTGTTTAATCGTATTTCGATTAGCTTGCGATGTGAGAGGAGTTTCTTAAGTTGCAGCACTGCATAAAATAACGGGCTGATGAAAGGTGTTACTTCACCACTTTATTAATTGTTTCTACTTTATTTTTTTAAAAATTCCCTTCATCTTGCCAAACTTCACTTAAAAAAAATGGGGTTGAAACACGTTCGTTTAAAAAAATGTATGTGACTGCCGTGGCTGCTATATATGAGCCATGTTTTTTAGCTCTCGCTAACGAGCGTAGCGAGTATAAAAAGCGAGACATTAATTTTTTAATCTTTTTTTTGATCTTAAACTATATATTTTCTTTTTTTCTTTACATAACTCTATTGTTGCTTATATTTGACTACTAATTTACGTATATTTGTCTATTTCTAACTTGTATTTTCACGTATATCACTTATATTTGTTGTTTCTTATTTTATCAACGTAAAATGTGTATAACTTTTAATATTCTGTTGATTTTTGATGAAAGTACGCATAATAAAATAGACATGCACTCTTAATAAATACATTTTTTTGTTTTATTTATAAAAGATTGTCTAAATTTTTAATGACGCCCATAAAAAAACGCGCAGAGGGAGCTCAGCGCGTAAGATTTAGCTTTAAAATTTTAATTGATGTTACGATGTACTATGCTTAAGAACGTGCCGATTTTTTGATATGACTGTTTGTGTGATTGTTCAATAATTCTTTATTTTTCTTTTTATATCGCTCAACTTTCAAATCAAAAATTTGTATTTGATCTGCTATTTTCATTAAATATTTTTTTCTCAAATTCAGTGTAAATCCTTTTTCATTTTTTTTGTGTTTCAAATCAAATGTTAAACGAATCGATGAAATTGTTTTGATGACTGCTCTTATCGTTCTCCAGTCGCATCCAAATTCGATTGAAAGCCACTTGAAGCTGTAAGCTGTAAATTTTGTCATACTTTTTTTAAACGCGACTGATTGAGCTACTATATTCAACACATATGCCTCAATCGTCACAACTAACCTTTGATGAAAAGCGCCTTTTCCTTTCATTTTTTCTGCATCTGTTGAGTGAGGATTGACTTCGATCAACGCTGAGATTGAGTTGTCAATCTGTAATTTTTTAAATGTTTTATAATATGAAGCGAAGACGTCGCGAAAGACAATTTCTTCAGAATTAAATGTATAAATACTTTCTCTTTTAATCAATATTTTATCATCGACAAAAGTTTTTAAATATTTTTTGTATGAATCAACGCCAATTCCACAGAAATTTTTAACATTGCTTGGCCAACATTTTTTAGTGTCAAAACCACTATTGACTACAATATTATATGCTACGTGCGCAAAAACCCACGCTGCACCTGAGTTGTAGCGTTGCACAATTATCATTGATACAAAAAGACGTGTTTTTTTCATTAGATTTTTTATTGTTGTCTTTCTTTTACTAGCGAAGATACTAAGTTTTTGATCTTACTGTCTTCACTTCCTTTTCCGATTTCTAACATAATCTCTTGAATTTCATGTTCAAAAAAGACTACTCCTCTTCCCAATGAAGAGCTTTTAAACGGCGGCGGCATCAAACCGTTTGCTATTTTACGTTCGATCGTTGATTTTGAAAAAGTTGTCATTTCAACAACATCTTTCTTTTTTATAAATTTTACTTTTACATTTGAAATTTTTTTCATTTTTGACACCTTTTAAAATTTGACGATTTCAGATTTCAGAAGGAATCATACGATACTTTAATGGGAGCGTCTAGTAATACCTTTAAAATCAATGGTTTAGTGTATGTGACATATAATATATACGTATATTTATATTTGTAAGGTGTTGATAAAGTAGCTTTATAAATATTTAAAAAAAACTAAAAATATTTTAAAATTGGCCAAATAAGTAAGATTATTTAAAGTTAAGGTGGTATGTAAGGTGGTACGTTTTTGTTTATTGTTTTTAATGTTGTATAAATACATGGATTTATAGGTCTTGGTTGGCGGCCTCGCTCACCGCCATGTTTAGAAAACCCGTTGATCGAAAGATTAACGGGTTTTTTGCTTTTAGTTATATATATACCTATTAGCAAGGACATATATGGACGCTCTCCAGAAATCAAGCCGAACTTAAGTAACCTATTAGCAAGGACAGTCGCTTAACCTATTAGGATATTAGCAAGGACAGTCGCTCAAATTTGAACAACACAGACTTCTCAACTAAGTTTAATAAATAACCTGTAAGTGAGAGGTCTTTTATGACAACTGCCAGAAAACAACTTATTAGCTTAGCTGATACACCTTATTATCACTGTATTTCTCGTTGTGTTCGTCGTGCCTTTTTGTGCGGTGAAGATAAAAATACAGGGAAAAATTTTGACCACAGGCGAGGTTGGGTAGAGGATAAATTACTTAGCCTAACGCAGGTGTTTGCCATTGA
>NZ_JAUOPW010000043.1:0-16489 GCF_030547795.1 Colwellia sp. 5_MG-2023
TGAAAGTAGATAACTTATTAAAACAGCCCGTTGATGATTCGTTTTGCCTGAACCCCTTGGAACTGGAGCGCATTGTATAGAATTCTCTTACTGGGTCAAGCATAAATATCATTATTTTTGCTTTTATTTATCAATTAATGTTTAAGTGTTTAAAGCTTATTCAATTAAAACAAAAAACACTCAGAATTATGACATTATTGATTTACATTGCCAGCCCACCATCAACTTCTACCACTCTGCCACTGAAAAATTCATTTTCAAAAATGTATTTTGCAGTATGTGCAATTTCTTCTGCTTCACCCAAGCGCCCAACGGGTTTCATTTTTTCTAATCTATCTCGCATTTCCGGTTTCATCGCATCAGTCATAGCAGTACGTATAACACCAGGTGCTATTGCCCCAACACGAATACCGTGTCGACCTAACTCTCTTGCCCATGTTGTTGTCATCGCAACCACACCAGCTTTTGCTGCAGCGTAATTAGTTTGTCCTATGTTTCCACCACGTGCGATTGATGACATATTAATAATGACACCTTTACGACCAGACTCAATCATATGCACTGCAGCTTCTCTACCACACAGAAAAACCCCCGTTAAATTAACATCAATAACAGATTGGAATTGCGCTAATGACATTTTTTTACTTACTACACCATCTTTAGCTTTAACAAACATACCATCACGTAATATGCCTGCATTATTAATTAAGCCATCGATACCATTAAAGTCCTCATTAATTTGCTTAAAGGTCGATTCAACTTGCTCTTCATTACTCACGTTTGCTAAATAGTATTTAACTGTTACGCCTTTTTCTTCAATAAGTGCTACTGTTTCTTCCAATAATGCTTCATTTAAATCAATTAACGCTATATTGGCTCCACTTTGAGCAAAGTTAATTGCCATTGTACGGCCTAGACCTTGACCACCACCAGTAATGACAATCGTTTTATTCTCTAAGTTCATAATATTCTCTATTTATACTTTATTAATAGTTATTTGTTAAATAGGTTAAATATGCTGGAGAAGTCCTTTCCACCATTACCTGACGCCGCATGCATTACATACAAATTACGTGCTAATGCTCCCAGAGGGGTTGATGATTGACTATCAACTGCTGTATCCATAGCTAAACCTAAGTCTTTTGCCATCAAGTCAACCATAAATCCACCTTTATAATCGTTTGATGAGGGAACATTTTCCATTACATCCGGGCACGGATTATAAACATCTAATGTCCAATTACTGCCTGAACTTTCACTCATAATATTAGATAAAACCTTTGCATCTAACCCATTTGCTAAACCTAATTGTAATGCTTCACTCGTACCAATCATTAATACAGACAACAACATATTATTACAGGCCTTGGCTATTTGCCCTGCGCCATGAGCACCTGCGTGGAAAATATTTTTACCCATAGTCTTTAAAATGGGCTCTACTTGGTTAAACTCATCAATAGATCCTCCAACCATAAAACTTAGTGTGCCAGCAACTGCGCCGCCCACACCACCAGAGACAGGAGCATCAACAAAATTAATACCTTGGCCTGCTAATGCTAAAGCTACTTTACGCGATGTTGCAGCATCAATCGTTGAAGAATCAATAACGATACTGTCTTTTTCAATATGGTTAATTAATCCTGTTTCTGTTGTTAAATAAACCCCTTCAACATGCTTTCCTGCAGGCAACATAGAAACGATAAACTGAGCATTTTTCACACACTCAATTGCACTTGCTTTAGTCGTAGCACCTTGAGCAACAACCTGAGCTACGGCAGACTCAGATAAATCAAAGACACAAACTTGATGTCCTGCTTTAACTAAGTTAATAGCCATTGGGCTCCCCATATTACCTAAACCGATAAATGCTATATTTGCCATTGTTCTTTCCTTATATTTTTTATAATGATAATTTTTTGAAATAAACAGTATTTAACATTTTATTCTTTTGAATTTATTCCTAGTAACTAAACCTTAAGTCGTTTATTTCTCAATAACTAAAGGCCTAAATTGACTAGCGGGTGCTCTTCTTTTGCCCACTTAGATTCAAAAAACCAATCCACTACTTTATTATCAACAGTAGCAACAGAGTCAAAATGCCATTGAGGCGAATTATCTTTATCAATAAGAAGTGCTCGTACACCTTCAACAAATTCACCAAACTTGCCTGATTTAGCGGACAGGTTTAACTCCATTCGGAAACAGTCAGCCAAAGATAATGATTTACCTACTTGCAGCTGTCTATATGCAATAGAGGCACTCAAAGCGCTACCATGCGCTAATGATTTTTGTGCTCGATTAAACCATTTGTCTTCACATTCAGCAGTTAATATACTTTTGACAATAGCATTAAGGTTATCAAAACTAGTCACTTGATTAATTAAGGCCTTGTGTTCGTTAAGTTTACTATCAGGTAAGTAACTCGCTGAGTCTTGCTCGAAACTTAACAAAAGATTAGTAAGACTTTCATGGTTAGCTTTTGAAGACTCTTGCCAATCTAGTTGAGTTAACAGCTTTATAAATGCATCTTTATTATCATTTGCCACAAAATAATCTGCTAAATGACAATATTTAGCGTCGGCTGCATTGATAGAGGCGCCAGTAATGCCTAAAAATAACCCACAGCTACCTGGCATACGATTTAAAAAATAACTTCCTCCCACATCAGGATAAAGACCAATACTAATTTCAGGCATTGCAATACGAGAACTCTCAGTCACTACGCGATGGCTACCGCCAACCATTAGCCCTAGCCCTCCCCCCATGACAATACCACTTCCCCATACGATAAAGGGTTTATTGAAAGTATGGATAAGGTAATCTAGTTGATATTCTTTGGTAAAATACTCTATGACCTCTGGAGAATAACCATCTGAATTTTCTTGCGTTTCTAGTTTTTTCATCGCTTGATACATATGTACGATGTCACCGCCAGCACAAAAAGCTTTTTCTCCTTCACCTTGTAAAAAAATAGCAGCGATATTTTCTTGTGTTTGCCACTGCTTTAATTTTGGATAGAGTAAATCGATCATGTCAGCGCTTAACGCATTTAATGATTTTGGTGAATTTAAGGTAATTACCGCTATTGTCTTACCATTATCACAATGAAGTTCTTGAAATTTTACTACTTGAGTCATATAAAGTTCCTACTTACTTTGCTATCGCGAGCCCTTGCTTGATTTTTTCAATACTATTAATTTACTAAGCATATTGACGTTTATTTAAAGAGATTGAATTCCAACAATTTACTGATGTGAATCAAATATCTTCCAAGTCGGTTAAAGTAGTTGACCTGCACCTTCGGCTAATAAACGACGTGCTATAATGACACGCATGATTTCATTCGTACCTTCAAGAATTTGATGGACACGCACATCTCTAAAATGTCGTTCTAATGGGTATTCTTTAATATAACCATAACCACCATGAATTTGCAGTGCAGCATCGCAAACTTGAAAACCAATATCTGTGGCAAAACGTTTTGCCATGGCACAATAAGCTGTCTTCTCTGGATCATTTTTATCTAATTTATAAGCCGCTAATCTTACCAATTGACGTGCAGCAACTAATTCCGTTGCCATATCCGCTAATTTAAACTGTAAGCCTTGAAAAGCAGCAATAGGTTTACCAAATTGCTCTCTTTCTTTCATATATTCCATTGAAATGTTTAAAGCTTGCTGAGCGGTGCCAATAGAACAAGTTGCAATATTAATACGACCACCATCAAGACCTTTCATTGCCATTGAAAAACCGTCACCTTCATCACCTAACAAATTCTCAATAGGAACTTTTACATTATCAAAGGTAATTTGACGCGTAGGTTGAGCATTCCAGCCAAGCTTGTGTTCAGCTTTACCATAAATAATACCATCTAAATTAGCAGGGATAACAATTGCTGAAATACCTTTAGGACCTTCGCCACCGGTACGTACCATTACAACTAAAACATCTGTAGCGCCGGCCCCCGAAATAAAAACTTTAGAGCCATTGATGATATAATTATCACCCTCTTTTTTTGCTGATGTTCTTAATGAAGCCGCATCAGATCCAGCCCCCGGCTCGGTTAAACAATAAGAAGCAAGCTTTTCACCTGTGACTAATGATGGACACCAGGTATCCTTTATAGAGTCCTTGCCCCAGGTTGCTATCATCCATGTTGCCATATTATGAATAGTCATCATGGCAGTGGTAGCCGTACACCCCATAGCTAATTGTTCAAAAATTATAGAGGAATCTAGACGGCTTAGATTTAACCCCCCTGCTGATTCAGGTGTATATAAAGAGCAGAAGCCTAATTCACCAGCTTTAGCAATAACGTCTTTTGGGAAAATACTTTCTTGATCCCATTTAGCACTATTAGGTAATAATTCACTATCACTAAATTGCTTAGCGGTATCAGAAAACATTTGTTGATCTTCAGTTAAGTCAAAATTCATAATATTTCCTAATTAATTATAACATTTCCAAAGCAATGGCCGTTGCTTCACCACCGCCAATGCATAAAGAAGCAACACCTTTGGATAAGCCTTTATTTTTTAAAGCATGAATCAGAGTAACCATAATGCGTGCCCCACTAGCACCTAGTGGATGACCTAATGCGCATGCTCCACCATGAACATTAACTTTATTAATATCTAAACTCATCTCTTTAACCGCGAGCATAGTTACCATTGCAAACGCTTCATTGATTTCAAATAAATCAACATCATCTGCTGCCCAACCTGCTTTTTCTAATAATTTTGTCATTGCACCTACAGGTGCCGCCGTAAATTCAGCTGGTTTTTGTGCATGAGTAGCGTGGGCCACTATTTTACAAAGCGGCGTTAAACCATGCGCTTGCGCAGTTGATAGCTTCATCATAACTAGTGCTGCACCACCATCAGAAATTGAACTAGAATTCGCCGCAGTTATTGTTCCATCTTTTTTGAAAGCGGCTCTTAATGAAGGTATTTTTTCTGGGCGAGCATTACCCGGTTGTTCATCTGTATCTATGATAGTTTCTTGTCGTCTATTTATTACAGTGACGGGTGCTATTTCATTTTTAAAAGCGCCTGACTCAATCGCTGCGTTAGCACGAGATAAAGAGCGGATAGCAAACTCATCCATCGCTTCACGACTAAAACCTGCCTCATCAGCAGTTTCTTGTGCAAAGCAGCCCATAGAAATACCATCATAGGCATTTTCTAAACCATCAAGCATCATATGATCGATTACTTGACCATGCCCCATTCGCATCCCAGATCTAGCATTGGGTAGAAGATAAGGAGCATTACTCATACTTTCCATCCCGCCAGCAACGGCAACTTCAATTGAGCCTGCAAGTAATCCATCATGAGCTTGCATTGCAGCTTTCATACCTGATCCACACACTTTATTAATAGTGGTACAAACCGTTGATAAAGATAAATCCGCGGCAATAGCTGCTTGTCTCGCTGGTGCCTGCTTTAAACCTGCGGGTAAAACACACCCCATGATGACCTCATCGACTTGATCATTGCTTAATTTCGCTTGAGCTACAGCAGCTTTTATCGCGGTTGCACCAAGTTCGGGTGCTGTAACATTTGAAAAACAGCCGCTAAAACCACCCATAGGGGTTCTTAATGCTGAAACAATTACAATAGGATCACTCTGTGACATGATAATCTCCAAAATAAGAAAGATGATATAAATTTTAATAATATTAAGCTAAATAGCCTACAACAATATAACGTTTACGCCAACGTAAACTTTAGTACTAGTCTTTACTCTTATTTACAACGTCGTATTTATTTCGTTACTGTGTGTAAAACAAAGAGTACAAAAAGCTCAAACCTAAATAACTAAGCTAACATTAAAACTAATTTTAAATATTATGATGACATTACTTAAAAACCCACTTTACGTTAACGTAAACTTCCTGTAGAGTTATTTTAACAATAATTGCAAGTAATCAATACCAGATGAATATAAAAAACAAACCAAATCAGACTAACTACTCGATTGGAGAATTATCAAAAGAGTTTGATATTACTACGCGAAGTATTCGTTTTTATGAGGATCAAGGCTTACTTATGCCTTCACGTAAGGGACAAACTCGCATTTATAACCAAAGAGATAGAGTTAGGCTTAAATTAATATTACGTGGTAAACGCCTAGGCTTCTCATTAGCTGAAACAGGAAAATTATTTGAACTGTATGACGCTGATAAGTCTAGTGCAAAACAGTTATCAAGTATGATGGAATTAATCGCAAGCAAAAAAAAATCATTAGAACAACAACTTGCTGATATTAACGATGTATTAATTGAGCTAAATGATTTAGAAGAAAATTGTCAAAACATTTTAACGAAATTAACAAAATAGAAAAACACTAATAATAAATAAACCACTTTAGTTAACCAAATTAAAAAAGGAAAAATCTATGATCTCTTCATTTAGCTCACTTAATTTTAACTTAGGCGAAACCGTCGATATGATACGCGATCAAGTGAATGCTTTTGCTCGTGATGAAATCGCACCACGCGCCGAACAAATAGACATAGATAATGAATTTCCAAGTGATTTATGGCGAAAATTTGGTGACATGGGGTTATTAGGGATGACCGTTGAAGAAGAATATGGCGGCTCTGGCTTAGGTTACTTAGAGCATATCGTTGCTATGCAAGAAATTAGTAGAGCTTCTGCTTCTGTCGGCTTAAGTTATGGCGCTATGTCTAATTTATGTTTAAACCAACTGCGCAAAAATGGATCCCATGAACAAAAACTAAAGTACCTTCCTAAACTTTGTACTGGCGAACATATCGGCGCATTGGCGATGAGCGAGCCTAACGCTGGTAGTGATGTTGTTAGTATGAAGCTCTCTGCTAGGAAAGATGGTGATAAATATATTCTTAATGGCAATAAAATGTGGATTACCAATGGTCCAGATGCTGATGTTTATGTGATTTACGCTAAAACAGATACTAGTGCAGGTTCAAAAGGAATTACTGCTTTTATCGTTGAACGTGACTACCCAGGATTTTCCCGTCATCAAAAACTCGATAAATTAGGCATGCGTGGCTCTAATACTTGTGAACTCGTATTTCAAGATTGTGAAGTGCCTGCAGAAAACATCTTAGGTCATGAAGGTAAAGGTGTGCGTGTGCTAATGTCAGGTTTAGATTATGAACGTGTTGTTTTATCTGGTGGTTCGTTAGGCATTATGGATGCTTGCATGGATTTAGTCGTACCTTATATCCATGACAGAAAACAATTTGGCCAATCAATTGGAGAATTTCAATTAGTACAAGGTAAAGTGGCTGACATGTATACGCAAATGAATGCCGCAAAATCATACGCTTATATGGTTGCAGCAGCCTGTGATCGCGGTGAAACGACACGTAAGGATTCCGCTGCCGTTATTTTGTATGCAGCAGAGCTAGCCACCAAAATGGCGCTCGATACAATTCAATTACTTGGCGGCAATGGCTATATCAATGAATTTCCTGCAGGACGTTTATTACGTGACGCTAAACTTTATGAAATTGGCGCCGGTACGTCAGAAATTCGAAGAATGCTGATCGGGCGTGAGTTGTTCAACGAATCAAAGTAATCATCTGTTTTATTACTAATTAATCCAACTACTTCGTTAAATAATAAGGCTTTCCCGTGGCAAAAATAATTTCAAAAATAAACACTCGCAGTCAAGATTTCTTAGATAATGCTGCTCACATGCAAGCACAAATTGATGATTTACGTGCAAAGATTAGTGAAATAAAACTGGGTGGTGGCGAACGTTCTCGCGAGCGCCACCTTAGCCGAGGAAAATTATTACCTCGTGATCGCGTCAATGCATTAATTGATGAGGGCGCTGCCTTTTTAGAGTTCTCACAACTCGCCGCTTACAAAGTTTATGATGATGATGTGCCTAGTGCAGGTATTATCACTGGCATTGGTCGTGTTAGCGGTCAAGAATGTGTAATAGTTGCTAATGACGCCACCGTAAAAGGTGGCACATATTATCCACTAACAGTAAAAAAGCACCTTAGAGCACAGGCTATCGCACAAGAAAATAATCTTCCTTGTATTTATTTAGTAGATTCTGGCGGAGCTAACTTACCAAATCAAGATGATGTTTTTCCAGACAAGGAACATTTTGGACGTATTTTCTTTAATCAAGCCAATATGTCAGCTAAAAACATCCCACAAATTGCGGTTGTTATGGGTTCATGTACTGCAGGGGGTGCTTATGTGCCAGCAATGGCTGATGAATCTATTATTGTTAAAGAACAAGGCACAATATTTTTAGCCGGACCTCCCCTTGTTAAAGCAGCAACAGGCGAAGTTGTTAGTGCTGAAGATTTAGGTGGTGCAGATGTACATTGTCGCACTTCAGGTGTTACCGATCACTATGCACAAAATGATCATCATGCACTTGAGATTGCACGCTCTGCTATTAAAAATTTAAATAACATAAAGCCTATCAATATTGATATACAAGAAGTTGTTGAGCCTGAATACCCTAGCGAAGATATTTACGGCATTATTCCAAAAGATACTCGCCAACCTTATGACGTACGAGAAATTATTGCTCGCCTTGTGGATGCCAGTGAATTCCATGAATTTAAAGCACTCTATGGTAATACCCTAGTATGTGGCTTCGCTAATATATTCGGCTATCCCATTGGAATTGTCGCCAATAATGGAGTGCTCTTTGGTGAATCAGCCGAGAAAGGTGCGCATTTTATTCAATTATGTGCTCAACGAAAAATTCCACTGGTATTTTTACAAAACATCACCGGTTTTATGGTAGGTAAACAATATGAGTCAGGTGGTATAGCAAAACATGGTGCCAAAATGGTCACGGCTGTTGCAACAGCACAAGTACCTAAATTTACTATTCTGATAGGTGGCAGCTTTGGTGCCGGTAACTATGGTATGTGTGGTAGAGCTTACGATCCTCGTTTCTTATTTATGTGGCCAAATGCACGCATCTCCGTCATGGGTGGCGAACAAGCTGCGGGTGTTATGGCACAAGTAACACGTGATAAAAAAGAAAAGTTGGGTGAAACTTGGAGTGAATCAGACGAACAAGCCTTTAAACAGCCAATTATTGATAATTATGAACATCAAGGTCACCCTTACTTTGCTTCAGCACGATTATGGGATGATGGCATTATAGATCCTGCTGATACTCGTCAAGTATTAGGCTTAGCTATTTCAGCCGCACTAAACTCCCCAATTGATGATACTAAGTTTGGCATCTTTAGAATGTAATACTGGTGTTAAGAGAAAAATAAGGCGCATTAATATGAACACATCTAATGAAAAAGTTTTATTTGCGGTAGATGAGCAAGGTGTTGCTACCGTTACTTTAAATAATCCAGATAAACACAATGCTTTCGATGATGAAATCATAAAACAATTAACAACTATATTTAATGATATTAGTAAGCGCGAAGACATTAGTATCACGGTCCTAGCATCAAACGGAAAAAGCTTTAGTGCGGGTGCCGACCTAGGTTGGATGAAACGTATGGCCAGCTATTCTTATCAGGATAACTTGAAAGATGCTAACGCCCTAGCCCAAATGTTAAAAGCATTAAATTTCCTACCACAAACAACAATAGCCAAAATTCAGGGTGCAGCTTTTGGTGGTGCAGTAGGTTTAGCAAGTTGTTGCGATATTGTTATTGCGAGCACTAAAGCAAGCTTCTGTTTAAGTGAAGTTAAATTAGGTCTTATTCCTGCAACTATCAGTCCTTATGTTGTCGATGCTATCGGGTTAAAGGCGAGTCGTCGTTACTTTCAAACCGCAGAGCGATTTTTCAGTGAAAAAGCACAACAATTGGGCTTAGTTGACGAAATTGTTGATCCTGATGACTTAACCAATGAAGTCAAAAGAATGATAACAATATTACTTGCTAACGGTAGTCAAGCTAGACGAAAAGCAAAAAAACTCAGTCAAGACGTTGCGTTTAAAACCGTAGATGATGCGTTACTAACAAATACCAGTGAGCGAATAGCTGCGATCAGAGTATCAGAAGAAGGTCAAGAAGGCTTAAATGCTTTTTTTGAAAAACGTTTGCCAAACTGGCAAAAATAAAAAGTATTAATGGCATTTATTTATAGGCCTGAATTCAAGAGGAAATAACATGTTCAATAAAATATTAATTGCTAATCGTGGTGAAATTGCCTGTCGTATTATAAAAACAGCGAAAAGTATGGGCGTTTTAACCGTAGCTATTTATTCAGACGCAGACAAAAATGCCTTACATGTACAAATGGCCGATGAAGCTATTTATATAGGTCCCTCACCATCACGTGAGAGCTATCTTTTAGGCGATAATGTTATTGCTGCTGCAATTCAAACAGGCGCACAGGCAATTCACCCTGGTTATGGTTTCCTCTCTGAAAATGCCGATTTCTGTCGTTCTTGTGCTAAGCAAAACATTACCTTTATTGGTCCACCGGTAGCTGCAATAGAAGCTATGGGGTCAAAGTCAGCCGCTAAAAACATTATGGAAAAAGCCAACGTACCTTTAGTACCTGGCTACCATGGCGACGACCAATCAAATGAAGTAATTAAAAAAGCTGCTGATGATATGGGCTATCCCGTATTATTAAAAGCGACCGCTGGCGGTGGTGGTAAAGGTATGCGCCAAGTATGGAAAGAACAAGAGTTTGCAGAAGGCCTTGCGGCAGCAAAACGAGAAGCAATGTCATCTTTTGGTGACGATACTATGTTAGTAGAAAAATATTTAACTCAGCCTCGTCATGTTGAAATTCAAGTTTTTTGTGATAACCACAACAATGCTGTTTACTTATTCGAACGAGATTGTTCGGTACAACGTCGTCACCAAAAAGTGATTGAAGAAGCCCCGGCTTTTGGTATGAGTGAAGAGTTACGTGCACAGATGGGTGAGTCTGCAATAAAGTCAGCTCAAGCGATTGGTTATCAAGGTGCTGGTACGGTTGAGTTTTTACTTGATGTTGATGGTTCTTTCTATTTTATGGAAATGAATACTCGTCTACAGGTTGAGCATCCAGTCACTGAAATGATTAGTGGCCAAGATTTAGTCGAATGGCAATTGCGTGTTGCCGCTGGTGAAATCTTACCTAAAACGCAAGAGCAACTAGTGCTCAATGGACATGCTTTTGAAGCCCGTATTTATGCCGAAGATCCTAATAAAGACTTTCTTCCGGCAACAGGTAAGCTAAGCTTATTGCAAACGCCTGTTGAAAGTAAGCATGTCCGTATTGATACCGGTGTTCGTCAAGGAGATGAGGTAAGTGTTTATTACGATCCTATGATCGCAAAATTAATTGTATGGGATGAGAATCGTGAAAAAGCACTAACACGTTTGAGCAAAGCATTAAGCGAATATCGTATCAATGGTGTAACAACGAATATTGATTTCCTCTATAACTTAGCAACATCGCAACCATTTATAGATGAAGAAATAGACACGAGTTTTATTGAAAAAAATAATGAGCTTATTTTCAAGAATAAACAACAACTATTACAAAACGAATTACCAATCGCCGCTTTATACCTCATCTTAACAAGGCAACACAAAACCCAAAAAGATGCGTTAAAAAGTAGTGATTCAAATTCACCTTGGCACAATGCCAATGCATGGCGTTTAAATGAACCTTATATACATTCGTTCGTGCTAGCGCATAACGAAACGGAGTATAACGTTGAAATTGAACAAAAAAACCACGGCTCTGATGTCAATTATTCACTGAATGTGAATGGTAAGCAATTTAATTGTCAAGGTAGCCTAAATAACGACCTTCTCATTACCACGATCAATGATCACCGTAGTACAACAACGGTCAGTCTTATTAATAATAATATTAATTTATACAGAGAAAATGGTGTATTCAACTTTATTCATATTTTACCTGATTGTGGCCAACATGATAATGAAAATGGACATGGTGGTTTAACCGCGCCAATGAATGGCACCATGATTAGTGTATTAGTAAAAGCTGGCGATACCGTTAGTAAAAATCAACCGCTAGTTATTATGGAAGCAATGAAAATGGAACATACGATTAAAGCCCCCAGTGACGGTATCATTAATGAAATATTCTTCCAAGCTGGCGATATGGTTGATGGCGGAGCCGAGTTATTGGCATTTAGCGAACAGATAAATGTCAATGATGAAGCATAAGGAGCTAGCATGAATAACATCTTATCCCCTCTTATGCCTACTCAAGTAAAAATAGTGGAAGTAGGACCAAGAGATGGCTTACAAAACGAAGCTAAGCTAATAAGCGCAAGTGATAAAATCAGCTTAATAGAAAAACTTGTTAGTGCAGGAGTTAGTTATGTAGAAAGCGGCAGTTTTGTGTCTCCTAAGTGGGTACCACAAATGGCAACGTCTACTGAAGTATTTAAAACATTGAATCGTAAGAATAATGTCACTTATGCTGCGCTTACACCTAATATACGCGGGTTTGAAAATGCGATGGCAGTCAATGTTAATGAAGTAGCCATTTTTGGTGCTGCGTCAGAAAGCTTTAGCCAAAAAAATATTAACTGCTCAATTAAAGAAAGCTTAGAACGTTTTATTCCTATTATGGATGCAGCGAAACAAGCCAACGTAAAAGTAAGGGGCTACGTTTCATGTGTTTTAGGCTGCCCTTACGAGGGAGATATAGCACCAGAAGACGTTGCTAAAGTTGCTAAAAAACTCTACGAAATGGGCTGCTATGAAATATCTCTTGGCGATACCATAGGTGTTGGTACACCGGCTAAAGTCACACAAATGATACAAGCGGTTAGTGCTCATGTACCAATAAATAAGCTAGCGGTACATTTTCATGATACCTATGGACAAGGGTTAACCAATATTTACGCAGCTCTTCAAATGGGTATTAAGGTCGTCGATAGTGCTATTGCAGGTTTAGGTGGTTGTCCTTATGCTAAAGGTGCATCAGGTAATGTTGCTACTGAAGATGTTGTTTACATGTTAAATGGTTTAGGTATAGAAACAGGAATAGATTTTACCAAATTGCTTGAAGCTGGTTGGTATATCAGCGAAAAACTAGCTAAAGCGCCAATATCAAAAGTATCAAATGCTTATTTAGCGAATAAAAACACTTAGTATGTTAGCAAAAAATATAATAAACGAATAAAGCATCGAGGAGAAAACAATGGCAGGATTTGACAAAGTAGTTGCTAGTTATGAAGAAGCCATGGCAGGCCTAACTGACAACATGACTGTAATTGCAGGTGGTTTTGGCTTATGTGGAATTCCTGAAAACTTAATTCAGGAAATTAAACGCAAAGGTACAAAAGGTTTAACATTAGTTTCTAATAACTGTGGTGTTGATGATTTTGGCTTAGGAATTTTATTGCCTGATCGCCAGATAAAAAAAATCATTGCTTCTTATGTTGGTGAAAATGCTGAATTTGAGCGTCAAATGATGGCCGGCGAGCTCGATGTAGAGTTAACACCACAAGGAACGTTAGCAGAGAAAATGCGTGCTGGTGGTGCAGGAATACCCGCTTTTTTCACCGCCACAGGCTATGGAACACCTGTTGCAGTAGGGAAAGAAGAAAGAAAGTTTAACGGTCGCCATTATATTCTAGAAGAAGCTATCACTGGAGATTTCGCCATTGTAAAAGCATGGAAAGCGGACCGATACGGTAACTTGGTTTTTAGAAAAACAGCACGTAATTTTAATCCAATGGCAGCAACCGCAGGCAAAATAACCGTTGTTGAAGTAGAGGAAATAGTCGAACCTGGTGAGCTAGACCCTGATCAAATTCATACTGCTGGAATTTATGTCGACAGACTAATTTTAGGCACCTTCGAAAAACGTATTGAACAGCGCACTATTCGCTCATAAGAATAAATTAAATAATAATTAACGGGTGAATAGCTAACTATTATTGTCTATACCACAACAATAAGGTTAACGGAAACCCTAGAGGAGATAGATTATGGCTCTTTCAAGAGAACAACTTGCACAACGTGTAGCTCAAGAACTTCAAGATGGTTATTACGTTAATTTAGGCATAGGTATTCCGACCCTTGTCGCTAATTACGTACCTGAAGGTATCGAAGTTATGCTACAGTCTGAAAATGGCTTATTAGGGATGGGGCAATTTCCAACTGAAGAAGAAATTGATGCCGATCTTATTAATGCAGGTAAACAAACGGTTACCATGGCGACAGGTGCTTCTCTTTTTGATTCTGCCGAGTCATTTGCCATGATCCGAGGTGGTCATGTTGATTTAACGGTACTAGGAGCATTTGAAGTTGATGTCAATGGCAATATTGCTTCCTATATGATCCCTGGAAAGTTAATTAAAGGTATGGGTGGCGCAATGGATCTAGTGGCTGGTGCCGATAATATTATTGTTACCATGACACATGCATCAAAACATGGCGTATCTAAGTTATTAAATAACTGTACACTACCTTTAACAGGAAAAGGGTGTATAAAAAAAGTATTAACAGACTTAGCATATATAGAAATAAAAGAAGGTAAATTTCATTTATTAGAGCGCGCACCAGGCGTATCGGTAGAGGAAATAATAAAACTAACTGAAGGTGAATTAGTTGTAAATGAAAATACACCTGAAATGCAGTTCTAGCCCTTAGCTTGTATGAATAGCATTCAAAGTATAATTATTTAACCTAAAATAGTTATACTTTGATAAAAAGCATCTGAATTACAAATTCCCTCCTCCCCTTATGTAATAATAATATAGACAAATTGTAAGCAAATTGTTTCAACTTGAAATAATGAAAATTTTTTCCTAAATAAATATTTTTTCAACAGATTATCTCTTTATATAACAATAAGCTAAATGATATTTGCATTTCCTTAAAATATTAGAGATAATGCTATTTGACAAAGAAAAGGCAAAGCATATGAAAGTATGCGACGCAAAACCACCGGCCTACGGGATTTTCTAATACTGGAGAATCTACGGCAGCGGAGTCACCTCGTTCATAGGTACATCCCGTGGTTTTTTCTTTTAATAATCCATCTATATAAAGGTTACTAAAATGAAAAAATTATTAATAGCTTCAACCATCACTGTTTTAACTTTAACGTCTGTTGTATCGACACCTAAAGCACAAGCTACTAACATAGCACAAAGTATATGTGAGTATGTGGCTGCTGATGACAAGAAACGCATGCGTTCATTTTTGAAAATGAATAAATTAAAGATTCGTCGTATTTTCGACGGCATTCAGTGTAATGGTAAGAACTTATTAGAGTTTGCATCAGCAAGCGGTTCTGTAGAAACAGGATCTTTGATGATTTCAAAATTACCAAAGAGTGTTGTTTCTGCTAACTTAGCAATGTTACAAACTGGATCGAAACCATTGATTGATGTTGCTAACGAACGCGTTAGCAGCTAATAAATTATTATCAGATAAGAAAACTACTTAATTATTCCATCACCTAGGTGAAAATAGTGACAAGTAGAAGATTAATTGTTAATAATTCTATGTCATTTTAAAAAACCAGCTTTAGCTGGTTTTTTTTTATTTAATTTTCCTTACACTAATACTACTGCTTTTTTATAAGTACAATTTATACTAGTTGTGATAGTTGTGATAGTTGTATGATCTAATACCAAACGGATTAATTAATCGACCAGTTTAACCCAATCTCTAGTGCATAAACTTTTTACTCTTTCTATATCCCCCATGAAGTTCTTCCATCCCTTTGAACACTGTTCAACAATATTGTAATACCAATTCCGATAATTAGCTGTTCACATTAGCCCACTCCCGATGACAGAGTGATAAGACTCTCTCCTTACTACTTCTAAATCGATTCCAAGCACGAGAGCACTTATCAACGATATCTTCATAATCTTTAAAACAACGATTTGCTATTTAATTTTGCCTCATCCATGACTAAACTTGCCCAATAGGGTTTAGCTCCGGTGAATAAGGCGGAATATGTATGATTGATAAATTATCATAACCGTCACTAAGATGTTCCTGATGCCAACTTGCACCATCCATTAATACAACTGCGTGTCGTCCCGCTTTTGTTGCCGCTGAAATAAGCGCTAAATGTGATGACATGACATCCATGTTACTCACGGGAGCAACTATCGCTTCAGTATTTCCATTGGTAACACAAACTGCACCAAATAAATAAGCGTAAGTAAACTGTTGTTGTTTCACTGCTCTAGCTCTTGTTCCTTTTTGGGCCCAGATTCTGGTCGTTGTATTTTGTTGACCGAAACGCGCTTCATCCTGAAACCAAACGTCTACTTGCTTAAGGGCTATAGCTAAAGGGATCTTAGCGATCATTTCAAATTGTAGTTTTTTTAAAGGTTTTTTGTGCCTCTAGTGATTGTTTAGGATGTTTTGAACGTGTTGTGACCCAACTTAAACCAAGGTTATGCATAGTGTCGTACACATTGGTCTTTTGATAAATAACACCAAACTCTTGAGCAATGTAATACCAATTTGATTAATTTTGTGATCTAATTGGACTTTGTAATTATTCCTTTTTCATCATGACTTCAAAAGAATTAG
>NZ_JAUOPW010000044.1:0-14604 GCF_030547795.1 Colwellia sp. 5_MG-2023
ACGGTTTTAACTCGGCTTAAATTCAACCATTTCACCAATATTCATAATATCTCCGAAGATAATCTTAATTCCCTCGACTTAATAGATATTTGAGTAACCCAAAAAAAGCTAAAGAGGCTGTCTATTATTGCCTGCTGTTATTATGGGTGGCATGATTAATTAATAGATTCTTGATGAAATTTAGAATAATTCTCTGATCTAACGCAGGGTTGATTTTCATCGGTTTAAATGTCGCTAGGTAAGACAAGTCCAATGTCCGCTATCGTATCTTTGTTAACATTGGCTAGTGAAAATTAGCGGCTTATTCAGCTAGCCAAAAGGCGACATACCATTAAACTAATTGAGACTCTTCGCTTGCCAATCAGGAATACCGTAACGCTTTAAAATTTTTGATAGTTGACCTGTTGCTCTTAGCTTTATTAAGCCCTGGTCAAATATATTGATGTATTTGACTTTAAATTCAGGAGAATAACCAATATAAAGAGGAACAAAATCACCATCTGTACCAGCATATTTTAAATTGGAAATATTGCTGTTCTGAAGTTCATATTCAATATTAAAGCGCGAATCCAATACCATTGATATTCGTTGCTTACTTAACATCATTAATATATTGGATAATGGACTATTACCTGAGGCTGAATATATATGTTGCCCTGAAGTTTCTTGGAGCTGAGTTATTCCATCGCTATATTTATAACCTTTAATTATTCCTAGAGTGTTACCCTGTTCAATCTCTTTTTTTAGACTTTCTATAGAGCTAAATTTCCACGGGTTTGTTTTTATGACATAAAAATCATGATACCAACCACCATAAACTTTCAGGCTTCGTTTTAAATGATATTCTTCAATATGTTCAGCGGTTAAAGCTAACACCATATCTAATTTTGATTGTTGCAGCAGTATTAATGAACGTGCGAGGGGGAGAATATTAAAATTAATATCTAAACCATTATGTTTAGCAATTTCATTTATGACCTCAATTAATACACCCGGCTTGTGTACTTCATTGCAAATATAAGGACACCACTCGTCCGAACCAACGTTTAGTGTTTCGTTTGCAACTGTATTAAAAGAGACTGAAAGGATAATGATGGAAATGTATTTAAGCAGCATTTGTATTATGCATTCTTTGTAAAAGCCATTCTGTTTATTGAAGGTATTATATTTATAATGAATACGCTACTAAAATAAGATTTATAAACGCTCTTATTTGCCAGTCAGTGAACAACAGTTAACGCCCGCTTTCGTATCAATTAAGATTCCCTAGAGCTATCAATCTACTATAAGTCAGTAAGTATATTGATTAATATCATTTATCAATAAGTAATATCATAAACGGCTTATATAAGTTTTCTTATAGCGATAAAAAGGGATGGTTTTGAGCAGTTCTTCTATTGGTATCATGGCGAATGCCCAAAAAATGGATACCTCAAAATACAGAACTAAGACAGCACAAACAGGCAGTGATATGGCCCATTGTGTTACAAAGTGAATTTTAAGCACCAGATTACTATTCCCCAATGCGCGAAGAATATTTCCGGCAACAGTATTGTAGGCACGAATAATTGGCAGAACGATATAAAGCGGCGCAATAATCATTAGCGCTGTTTGAGTTTCAGGTTCAATATCTGGATAGACCCATCTAATACATTGGCTGAGTATAAAAAATAGTCCCGCAATAATTACCGACAGCGTCATGCCGACTTTTGTACAGCTAGTAACAAAATGCTTTAGGTCGCTGGTTTCTTTTTGCCCGAGCAACTGACTAATACTGATGCCTGAAGCTTGAGCCCAAGCATTCGGAAATTGCGTACCAGCGCGAACCCAAGGAAAAATCAAGGTAATAGCAACAAACGAGAACAGATCCAATTGAGCGAACAATAGTTGGTAAACAGTCGCCCCAACGGATAAAACAAAAAAGTTAGCCGCTATAGGATATATTTCACGGTATTGAGGGCCAATCTCTAACCAAAAGTGTCTATTTTTAGGGTATGTCAAATCGACTTTATTATCAGTGCGCAAAGCCAAGTAAAAAAATATCGCTCTTAAGAATACTGCAATTAAACTGCCCCAAGCTGCTCCTTCGACACCCAGCCCTTGATGTGTTGCAAACCCGTTTATCAGCAAATAGCTAAGTAAGGCATTAACCGGTAATTCAATCATAAAGCCTTTTAATGGTACTTTGGAATTACCTTGACCATTACAAAAAGCCGTACAAACTTGCGTGTATGCTGTTATCACCACGATATATTTAGTGATGGATATATATTTATTCGCCAGCTGTGCTAAATCACTGTCATCAGTAATAAAAGCAACTAAATCAGTACCCCACAAGGATAAAATAAACAGAAAAACAAAGGAGGTTGATATATTGATCAGCAAGCCAGACCAATATGCTACCGCTAAATCAGCCTTATTATCTGAGCCGAAAGCTCTGCCGACCAAAAGTTGAATACCATTACCAATAGCAATTTCAAGACCTAATACAAATGCCACTATCGTTGTGGCAATACCCATCGCGGCAACAGGTAGCTCTCCCAGTGGTGCAACGAGCAATGTATCAATCATTAACATCGATTGTACTAGCAACGCATTAAAAGCGAGTGGCCATGCTAATGCAAAATTACGCCGAACATACGCACTAGAATTCATCAAGAAATAACCTTTATTAAAAAGCCCCCTACAACAGATAAATAGTTGTAGAGGGAAGCGGGTAAACTGTTCTTCAATTTAATCATCGATATAAAAATTCTATAATCGATATCGTCTTCTGATCTTACTAACGGTTATTATGTACCGGAAACTAACTAAAAAAATATAACGGCTACACTTACTATAACTAATAATAAACTATTGAAATAGCATTACTTATTATCGGCCCATCCATCCACCATCCACTAATAAAGTAGTACCATTTACATAGCTTGCGGCGTCAGACGCTAAAAACACAGCAGGTCCTTTAAAGTCTTCTGGTTTACCCCAACGACCTTGTGGAATTCTAGCTAAAATAGAAGCGGAGCGTTCTGGATCATTACGTAAGGCTTCAGTATTGTCTGTATCTATATACCCAGGCGCAATCGCATTCACATTTACGCCTTGCCCAGCCCATTCATTTGATAGTGCCATTACTAACTGCCCTATCGCACCTTTACTAGCTGCATAGCCAGGAACCGTAACCCCACCTTGAAAGGTTAATAACGAAGCAGTAAAAATAATCTTACCCGCGCCACGAGCAACCATTTCTTTACCAATTTCGCGACTAAGAATAAATTGAGAATTTAAGTTCACATCGATAACTTTGTCCCACAACTCATCTCCGTGCTCTACAGCGGGTGCACGTAAAATAGTACCGGCATTATTCACTAAAATATCAATTTTAGGAGAGTCAGCTTTAACCTCTTTAATAAATGAATACAACGCTTGGCGGTCAGAAAAATCACATTGATAACCTTTAAAGCGACGTCCCAGTGCCGTTACTTCTTTTTCAACGCCAGAGCCTTTTGATTCTAAACTGGCTGAAACCCCAATAATATCCGCGCCAGCTTCTGCCAACCCAAGCGCAATAGCTTTACCAATGCCACGTTTACAGCCTGTAACTAAGGCGACTTTACCCGCTAAATTGAATTTTTCTAACATTTACTTTATCTCCTAATCATTATTTATGACTGAGTTATTACTCACTTTTCGATATTCATGATTCATAGCCCAGGAACTAACAATCGCTAATTTAGCGATTGCATTAATGGCTTATTGATTAATTACTTGTCAAAGGCCTACAGCACGCCATCGTAACTTGTCGTTTTAATTACCTTACCCGCTTTATCCTTTAAAACAGAAACCCATTTTGATTCCGCTTGAATGTCTTGATAAGCAATTTTATTTTCATTAGAAAAAATAAAGGTTTCAATATGATCTTTCGAGGTTATTTCAACACCAATACAGTGTTCACCTTTAATCGACGTCACTGAAATGTTATCACTCGCGTCACCTTGAATAGCATCTTTAGGCTGAAGTACATTAAGGAAATAACTATTTTTACTTTTTTCTGGGTTCTCAATTAATAATGTTTTTAAGCTAATGCGACGAATATCATCCGGACGTTGAGGCGTCATTATTTCTTCAACTAAGGTTTCATCAACTTTCGTTGCTCTCACTTTTGGGAATACCGTAAATACGTTAAGCGCGCCAGTCCCATTAACAATTTCAAACTGGTTTTGACTTACTTGATTTGCATATTTTTCTGAATGCATACGCCAAGTATATGTGTGCTCTAGCTCACTCTCTAGTTCGTCTAAAAAGATGAAATAGCCGCATTCGCTATTAATGATATGGCGTGCATTACGTGTTAATTCCATTTCTGGATAATACATTTTACTCGATTCGCCAACCACATAGGTATAGCCATTATCATTAGAAAAAGCTTCAATTTTTGCAATGGCTTCTTCTGGCACATCTCGCCATACGTTATGAATGCCTTTACAGTTTAAATCGAATAATTTTGGATCACTTAAATCCCCTTCATCCCATATTTTCTCACCAACACAACCGGTACCATCAACCGTAATCAAGTTGTGAACTTCCGCTTTAGATGTGCGGTTGTAGCCCTCATCAATCGCTAAGGACGCACCATTATGTATTAGTATAAAGTGATTAAAATCTACGTGATAATGGGTCAAACTACGGGTTTTCCAATCGTTTTCTTTGTCTAACTTCCAGCTGAGTTCCCATTGCTTATGACCGCCAGCAGGGCTTGATTTAAATGAAAGATGCGTAGCATCTGTGTCCCAGCTAGAACGCATAACCACAAGACCAAGATCTGGGAAGTATTTGGTTAACGGCAGCGCTTCTGGTGACTTTTCTTCTATCTCAGGGTTAAACCAAATTAACTCTAAGAAAGCCTCAGGTAAAATACCTGGGAAAATTTTACTTTGATAAGCTTCCCTAAATAAGAACTTAGTGCGTACCATTTCACCTAACCATTGCGCCTGACCATTATTATATTCTGATGCTATTTTGTAGTAAGCAGAAATGGAATGAGAGCTTCTTCTATCATGCACATCGGCAAAGTTAATGTTCTCTTCCCAGTTAGGCGCAGACTGGTAAATACGGTAGTCGAATGAATTTTTTAAAAAGCCTGCATCAAAGTAGTTTGGACCACCGTCTTGACGAATATAATCGGCCGCAGATAAGAAGAAGTTAATCGCGTATCGCCAATATCCTGTTCCTTCGTAGTTAGAGCCATCTTCAGGCAGGTATTCAAATACTTTTTCAAAGTTGTCTTTGATTTCATCAATCCATACTTGAGCACCTTGGTGCTCAGAGCGAATAGCATAAGCTGTAGTTAATAAGCCTGAATAATTAATCCAGTTATGATTTTGCCAATAGTTGGTCGACCAACAATGGCCTAAGTTCTTTTGGCCGTAATCAAAAATCTTATTGCCTTGCAGGATCAATTTATTAAGAAATTGACTACGCTCTTCTTCAGTTAAATATTCTTTTATCCAATCGTAGGAGAGCCCTAAACCATACAGTAACCATGACGCACTAAGATCCACATCGACTAAAAATCCATATCCCCAAACATCATAATTAACCGCAGTAAAAATCCAACGCTTTGCTTCTTGCAAGTAATGGTCTTGTTCAGTTAATAAATAGGCCAAACTTAAGTTTGCCGCAGCCATACCTATATAAGTAATACTAGTATGCGGATGTTCTACTGATAACACTTCGTTTTCATATGCGCTGCATTGCTCTAAAAGTCGAGTCAAATGTTCTTTACGACAAGTCTTGAGCTCTGCTTTTAAAACATCAAGTTGGTCGTTTATAAGTAAATAATTCATTGTTAATTCCTGTAATAAAAAGTGATAAATAATGAGAATCAGTAAACTCTTGAGAAAATAAGTCTCATTATTTTATTTGTGATTCCGCATCCTTGGTTTTAGTAACGGGCTCCTTCCCCGCGTTGAGCATTAACAAACTAATTACCCCAATTGTCACTGCAAGTACCAGAATAACTATTCTGCCTTCTAGTGGATTTGGAATGATCAGCATCAAGGCAATGAAACCAGCTACTGCCACACCAAAGCGCCCAATAGCGATAAGTTGACTTAAATCATTGCCCTCACCTACTTCTTTTTCAAAATCGATAGGTGTTTTCATATTGGTGAAGAATTTGTCAACCATTTGACGATGCGCGGATCTTTGATTTGGTGCAAAAAGTGTTGAAACTAAAAAGCCAAACGTGCCAGATCCCATCACGCCGAAGAACTGTTGTTGGAAGTTCCATTCGAAACTATCACTATAGGCTTGTGAAAATCCTAAGTAACTTAGTGGCACTTCAAAGTAAGCTAAGCTAGAAAAGATCAACGCACAGGCTATTGAGAACAACGCAGCCCACCAAGGTGTTTGTCGAATAAACATGCCTAAAAGTAACGGAATTGTAATTGGCATAGAAAGTAGTGTTCCGACTTGCAGCATGATTTCAAATATTCCGGAGCCATCTTGCTGGGCAAAATATAGCGCTAGCAATACAATCAAAAAACCCATTACCCACGTTAATGTTCGACCGTAGTTTAATAGTTCGGATTCTTTTTTAGCTTGCCAACTAAGTTTACGTGATATTTTTGGATAAATATCTTTGATTAATATGGCAACATTGGTATTAAGCCCTGTATCCATTGAACTCATTGTCGCAGCAAGAATCGCAACAACGATCAAGCCAACAAGCCCTACAGGTAACAAACTAATACTTGCAACAGCGTAACTTGCCTCAGCAGGCTTAGCGATATCAAACGCCATAACAAGATCTGGGTATAATAATCGAGCGGTAATGGGCGGTAAGAACCAAATAACACTACCTACCAACATTAATACTGAACAAAGCAACGCGGCTTTTTTGGCTTCTTTCCCATCTTTAACAGAAAAGTAACGTGGCGCAGCATTCATTGAGTTGAAGACAATAAATTGTTTTGCCATCATGGCACTTGCCCAGCCCCATGTATACGCACCACCAAACAGGGTCGCGGAGTTGATCATACTATATTCTTCGGTTAACCCTTGCTCCTCTATTTTCACAAATAAATTTTCAACTCCGCCCAACGCATCCAAACAAAGGTAAGCAACGATTAAGGTCAGTGGCACCAAAATGAGACCTTGCAAGAAGTCGGTCGCCATAACAGCCCAGCGCCCACCAGTTGCAGAATAGAGTAGAACAACAACACCACAAACAACGATAACGTAATTAATATCGTAGCCAAATACAGCAGAACAAAAAATACCTAAACCGTATAGTGCCATTGCCGAATATAAAATACGGATTGGTACTTCATAGTAAGCGTAGAAATCACGAGTTTTCTCACCAAAGCGACCAGCAATAGCTTCAGGAAAGGTAGTTACTCTCATTTGGCGTAACCAAGGCCCCATAAAAAGATAGTTAACGAAAAAGCCAAGTACGTTACCAAAGAAGATAAACATGGCGGAGAATCCAGATTCGTAGGCGATACCTGCAGCACCAGTAAAGGTCCACGCACTAAATGCACTCATAAAAGCACTACTACCAACTAACCACCACGTTCCTTTGCTGCCCCCTTTAAAGTAATCGTCGGTATTCGCCGAAAACTTTTTGAAAACAAGACCAACGATAATGATCAGCAGAAGGTATCCAACGATCACTAGATATTCAACATTCGAAATTTCCACTCTTTTTGCCTTTTATTAGGTTGCTAAAGTAATTGATAATGATTAGTAAACCAATTTACTAAACCGATTTAGTTGATTAAGTTATCATAATATTGCAAAATGTCAACATTCAAGTATTTGGACTTTCAAAGAAAATATACATGCAAAAAAAAATAAAGTTAATTGATGTCGCAGAGCTTGCCGGTGTTTCAAAAAGTACGGTATCTCAGTACCTAAACGGCCGTTTTGATTACATGTCAGAAAAGACAAAAGAACGCATAAAGCTGGCTATAGAAGAGCTTGATTATGTACCAAACCCTATTGCTCGTAGTTTAAAAATGAATAAGACTAAAACAATAGGAGTAATAGTAAGGGATATTACCGGCTTCTATACAAGCCGCACCCTTAGAGGGATTGATGACTATTGTAAAAAAAGTGACTACAACGTATTAATATATAATACAGATGTTGATCCCGAGGTTGAAGCAAAGTCGCTAGAGACATTGTACCAATTACGTGTAGACGGAATTATTATTGCGTCTTCAGGTCAAAATACAAAATTAATTGATAAATATATTAATAACGGTCTACCTATTGTTCATTTTCAACTTGAACATGATGGCAATGAAAAAAATATAATTGTTTCTGATTATCGAAAAGCGGCGTTCGACGCAACGGAATACTTAATAGAATTAGGACATAAACGAATCTGTTTTCTTACTCAAGATTTTCAGAGTATGAAATCAAGAAAAGACCGTTACCTTGGCTATACCGATGCTTTAGAAAAACATAACATTCCTGTTGATCAACAATTGGTTCAATATTGGCACCGAAATACCGGTTTTCAACAATCACCAAAAAGTATGCTTGCTGCTGCTAACCCACCAACGGTATTTTTTACACAGCATTTACCTATTACGACTGAATTATTAACAGCGTTTAATAACGAGAATATTTCAATACCTGATGATGTTTCACTATTAGCTTTTGATGAGCTACCAATGGCTGAGTATTTAAAAGTACCTATTACAGTAATAACCCAAAACCCTTATGAAGTAGGTAGAGAGGCAACAAAGTTGTTACTTGATAAAATTAGTGACGATGAAACTCCGCCACAAAAAATTGTCCTTCCTTGTTCTTTTATTAAAAGACAATCTTGTAAAAAAATATAAAAGGAATGCAATTAAGCCCTCTAACAATCATGAAGGCGCTTAACTGAAAACATATTGGAAGCCTCAACGCCTTGTTTACTGCAATAGCAGAGGCTTTACATTTATGATATTTAGCTTTTAGAGCCACTTATATACTTACTTGTACTTTTCAACTTACCAGTCATGTGGGCAAAGTTCGCAACCTTCCATATAAGCCCCCTGAAAAATGGCATAGCGTTTGAATACACCATCCATTACTGCATCTTTAAAATTAGCATCGTAAAACTTGGCTTCTTGCACATTAGCATTTTTTAGATTAGCTCTCGTTAGGTCGGCTTTAGCAAACCAAGCCATTTCAAAATTAGCTGCTCGTAAGTCAGCATCAATTAGCTTAGCACCGCTCAACCGAGCAAATTCAAAACCACCACCGCGTAAATTAGCTTTATTAAGTTTAGCGCCTTGCAAAAATGCCGCCCACGCCTGTACTGATTCTAAGTTTGCTCCTCGAAGATCGGCCCCTTTAAGGTTCGCATGACGCAAGTCTGCACGAACTAAGTTTGCTCCTCGAAGATCAGCACCGGCAAGGTTAGCATTGCCTAATTTAGCATGCCGCAAATCGGCATTACGTAAATCAGCACCGGCACAATTAGTTTTAGGCATAATTACACAGTTGCCTATTCGTCTTTCGGTGACTTCTTCCGCTTGAGCCAACTGACTGCTGACATGTAATAAAATTAGCGTAAAAAATAGTTGTTTCATTATCATCTTCATCTCCCGTGTGGTACAACACAGGTCAACTTTACTGACCTGTGTTAACATTATTTATCGATACGAATCAGTTTACTCAACACGTGCGATACCTTTTGCCCACTTAGGTACTTTAAATACCCAGAAAGATCCACCTTGAGATACTGGTTTAGTTAAATCAGCCATGCCGCCGCCCCATAAAGGTACTGCACCACCATATCCTGACGCTACGCCAACATACTGCTCACCGTCCATTTCCCAAGTAATAGGACTAGAGATTATGCCACTACCGGTTTGGAACTTCCAAAGCTCTTCACCAGTTTTGGCATTAAATGCTTTGAAGAATCCATCACCAGTACCTGTAAATACAAGGTTACCTTTAGTTGCTAAAACACCAGCCCAAAGTGGTAATTCTTCTTTATGTTGCCAAACAATTTCACCACTTACCGGATCAATAGCTCGTAAATTACCAACGTGATCATCAAACATACGTTTAATACTAAACCCTTGTCCAAGATACGCAGAGCCTTTAGTATACTTAACTTGTTCAGTCCAATAATCTTCTTTCCAGTGGTTAGCGCCAATATAGAACAAACCTGTATCTTGGCTATAAGCCATCGGATTCCAGTTTTTAGCACCTAAGAAAGGTGGTGATACTTCAATACTTTTACCACGTTTCTCTCCTGGCTCTGGTTTTGGCGGACGTTGACCTTCTACTTCCACCGGACGGCCAGTGATAGGGTCGATATGAGTTGCCCAGGAAATGTTTTCAACGAATGGGAAAGCTTTAATAAACTTGCCATCTTCTCGATTAACAACATAAAAAAAGCCATTACGATCGGCATGAGCAGTCGCTTCGACAACTTTGCCATTCTCTTCATATTCAAATAGAACAAGTTCATTGTTACCTGAGAAATCCCAAGCATCGTTAGGTGTATGTTGATAGAACCATTTCACTTCACCAGTAGTAGGATCAACACCTAATTGCCCGGAGGTATAAAGACTATCGTAATCAGCTGGCTTTCCATCTTTACCAGTACGTGCCCAACCGTTCCATGGTGCAGGATTACCGGCACCAATAATAATAGTATTGTTATCTACATCAAAGCTAGCACTTTGCCACGGGGCGCCGCCACCATGATGCCAAGCTTCCACCAATTCACCATTTTCATCACGTGGCCAAGAAGGTGCACGCACATCGCCAGTTGGCGTACTTTCTTTACCATTAAGACGTCCCATATGCCCTTCAACAAAAGGACGCATCCATATTTCTTCACCGGTTTCCGTATCTCGAGCAAACAACTTACCAACAATGCCAAATTCATCACCAGAAGAACCGTGAATGAGCATAACACGTCCAGTTTTCTTATCCTTGATGATAGTCGGAGCACCGGTCATAGTATAACCAGCTTTGTGATCGCCAAATTTCTTATTCCAAACCCTTTTACCTGTTTTTTTATCAAGTGCAACTATTCGCGCATCTAGCGTACCAAAATAAACTTTATCACCATAAATAGCTGCACCACGGTTTACCACGTCACAACAAGGGCGAATATCTTCAGGTAAACGATGACTGTAAGTCCATAGCTTTTTACCTGTTCGCGCATCCATCGCAAAAATTCTAGAGTAAGAAGCCGTCACATAAAGTACACCTTCATGATATAACGCTTGAGTCTCTTGTCCTCGCTGCTTTTCGTCGCCAAATGACATTGTCCACTGTGGAACCATCGCTTTAATCGTGTCCGTATTAATCTGAGTTAAGTCACTATAGCGCTGTGCTTTTACTCCCATACCATAACCTAATACATCTGTGGTTGTTTGTTGATCATTAAGGATATCGTCCCAAGTTACTTTGCTTGAATCGGCTTGCACATTCAAAGCGGCACTTGCCATTACAACAGTCGCAATACCTACAGCAATACGGTGAAGTGCCCATTTTTTTGATCCCGGCGTTTGACGAGAATTATCTATTGGTGTTTGCATATTATTTCCTCTATTAATTGTAGCTATTCAGCTAGGTAAAAAACGATTTATTTAATAAAAACTATGAAGCATCTACTACAAAGATGTATTGCTTGTCACAGTGAAGGATCTCTGATTCTTATTTGTCTACCACTCCAGTTTAACCATCGTGTTCTATCGGTTTATTTAGTAGGAATAGCTCCATGTTTTTACTAAATCGCTAATGATTTTTTAATATCTATCACCCTACTATTTTTAAATCACAATACTTCCTTCGGTTAAATATTAATCGTCTTGTTGGTAATGACGCTATAGGAATAATTCCTTTTAGTAATCTGTTTTCAAGAATGATAAACCCAGGTCTAACATTAAAAATAATTATTATTTATCAATAACTAACACGAACAATACTTTAGTATGAATTAACCTATCCCATAGCATAATTAAAAGGCTTATCCAAAGGTATAGCTCAAATAGTTCTTAAGGTTTGCGTGTTAGTAATAATGTTTTTATCAAATAAATTTACTGATGTTTTTGGTAATTTTTTGCTAAGGAACTACTCCCCCAGCTGACAGTTTGAAGGTTTGGAAATATTGCAATTCTCTTAGCCTTCGGAGGACATTTGACAAAGATCTTCTTGGTAAGAAAATGACATTATTACTCGGTAGTAACCTAACAGAGTGATAGATAGTTAAGACTAAATAATGAGAGAAATAGTCTTATAGTTGCATGGTGATGACAGTAATTTGGGTTTTAAGATGATAATCGAATAAGCAGTTATTGCTGATAACATTGGTGATAAAAAATACAATTTGTATCTCTATTCAAACTATAAAAAGGAACAAATCATGAACTCATCTTTTAGCAAAAAACAAATACAATGAATAGGTTAACACTCTGTAAAACAATACTATTAATAAGTTTATTCTTTATGGTGCCAACCACCTCTTTGGCATTATCCACCGACTCACCAGATGGCTGGAATGAAATTTTTCCTCATGCTACTTCAATAGGTGAAAAAGAATCTTCCCCACCTGTTTGGCCAATATATCAGGTGGGAAATTTGGTTGGCTATCTCTTTCATTCTCAAGACGTTGTAGCGTTACCAGCATTTTCTGGTGAGCCTGTAGATATGCTAATTGGCATAGACCTAGAAGGAAAGTTAGCTGGTGTTCTCGTTGTCGAACATCAAGAGCCAATATTTTTGCATGGCTTTGGTGAGCAACCACTATTTGATTTTGTTAAACAATATGCTGGTCTATCAGTTTTAGATAGTATTAAGGTTGGTAAGACGTCAAACAGCACTCATGTGGCGATCGATGGAATTACAAAAGCAACAGTTTCAGTGGTTGTAATCAACGAATCAGTATTATTATCTTCATTAGCTATTGCCCGTAAAACCCTCGATGGCTTTACAAGTAATGCCGTTGCCGATATTTTAAACACTTATGAACCTCTTGATATTAAAGCACTGGAAAAGAGAAATTATCTTACTAAGTTAACCCTTACTAATTCTGATGTTGCACAGGCATTTGATGACGATAATATAGTGGAAAAAATAGCCGTCACTAATAAGATAAATAAATCAACGTTCGTAGATTTGCATTTTGCTTATCTTAATTCTCCGATGATAGGTAAAAACCTATTAGGTAATGACTACAAACTGTTAATGCAGCGCTTAAATGAAGGTGAACATGCTATTGGTATTTGGTCTTACGGTGCTTACCACCATGTTGATAAAGATTTTATACCTGCCTCAATTCCAGATCGACTATCAATATTACAAAATGATGTACCGATAGAAATTCGTGATTTAAACTTTTATGATTTATATGAAGGTAAAAAAGAAGCCTATAGAGGAGCGGAAGCCTTAAATATATATAGAATAAAATCACATTCGGGATTTGATCCTGGATCTCCTTGGACCTTATCATTAACCGTTTCTTATGGAAATAATCCTTGGTTAAACCAGGTATCTTCCGTGTTCCCAATAGATTATCAACTCCCGAAGTCTCTTTATAGTTACCCTGAATTAGACAATAATAATACTTCCCTCCCCTTATGGTTAGAGCTTTGGCATAACAGATCTAGTGAGATTACTATACTAGTGTTAAGTCTGTTGATTTTAACTTTTCTTTTTATTTATCAGCATCAACTTTCCCAACGTTTTACATTATTTCATCGTGTCCGTTGGATTTTTTTAATTTATACCATAGTGTTTATTGGCTGGTATGCACAAGGACAATTATCAGTAGTAAACATATTTCCAATTCTGCATTCACTCTTTAACGGCTTTGACATTCAAACCTATCTAATGGATCCAATCATTTTCATTCTCTGGTCATATGTATTTATTAGTCTTTTCCTTGTGGGTCGTGGCTTATTCTGCGGCTGGCTTTGCCCTTTTGGCGCCTTACAGGAAATGCTGGGTTGGTTAGCTAAGAAATGGCGAATACGACAACTTAAAATAACCTATCCACTACATAAAAAACTACAACTGGTAAAGTATGGTGTGTTGTTATTCTTAGTTGGATTATCACTATATGCCAATGTTATGGCTGAAGTAATGGCTGAAGTTGAACCTTTTAAAACAACGTTCACTTTAATGTTTGTTCGTACTTGGCCCTTTGTAATTTATGCTATAGTGATATTAGGTCTAGGATTATATATTAATAAGTTTTACTGTCGTTATCTCTGCCCTCTTGGTGCAGGATTATCACTACTTGGCAGGTTTCATCCAATTAAGTGGCTAAGTAGACGTAAAGAATGCGGCAGTCCATGTACACTTTGTCATCATAAATGTGATATTAAAGCCATTACTCCATCAGGATCTATAGATTATAACGAATGCGTACAATGCTTCGAATGTATCGCCTATTATAATAATGCCAGTTTGTGCCCACCACAAAAACAAGAGAAAAAACGGCTCGAAAAACTTAATTTATCTACAGAGCAAATTGAAATTAAATGTGTTAGTTAAATCATTAGTAATACCAATTTGATTAATTTTGTGATCTAATTGGACTTTGTAATTATTCCTTTTTCATCATGACTTCAAAAGAAT
>NZ_JAUOPW010000045.1:0-13942 GCF_030547795.1 Colwellia sp. 5_MG-2023
ACGGTTTTAACTCGGCTTAAATTCAACCATTTCAGCAACATTCATAATATGTCAGCAGATAATCTTAATTCCCTCGAATTAATCAATATTTGAGTAACCCAAAAAAAGCTCAAGAGACTTTTCATTATTGCCTGTCGTTATTGTGGGTGGCATGATTAATTTTTCTGCCGTTATTGTGGGTGGCATGATTAATTAGCATGATTAATTAATTAATTCAATAAGAACTAAAAGATCTGCTAAATTAGCAAGGTATATAGTTTATAGCATCGAAAATCATCTATCCGAGCACTCATTTGATTTTGAGTATGATAACGGCTCACTCGAACATGTTTTACCTGAAAATCCATCGACTGAGTGGAATGAAAATTTCCCTAAAGATATCGAAGAGAGTTTTATTTATAGGCTCGGCAATTTTACATTATTAGAGCCAGACAAAAATCGTGTTATAGGTAACAAAAACTTTGAACATAAATCCGGTGTTTATGAAACGAGTAGATATGAATTAACAAAAAGATTCGGTTATCAAAAGTGGAACCAAAATAACCTTAAAGCTAGACAAAAGTATTTAGCAAAACAAGCTAAAGCAATCTGGCATCTACCTTACGCGTAAAGTAAAAACTAACAAGTTGCTTAAACGGACACAAAAAGCTGGCTGTGCTCGTACCTCGCTATTATAGCCAGCCATTTTTAGCCGCTTAGCAAAGGGTTAGCATTTCAAATATAGGCTCAGAGTATGGATACACAAATGGATCAAGAAGTAGCTAAAAATAAGAGTAGCATCTGGCTAAAAGTAGCAATTGCCACTCTAGTTATTGCAACCATCGGACAAGTAAGTGCTGTATTTCTGCCTGCGCTTACTGGTAACTCACCTAAAGCTTCTACTTTAATAGGCTCAATTCTATGGCCTGGACTTTTATTTATGTCCATCTGGGCTTTAAAGCATAAACGTAAAATAATTGGATTTTTTATTGGAGCAATTATTGGGTTCATTCTTGATTTCAGTGCTGGGACTCTTGTTGCCTATAAACAAGCTGAAGTTAATGCGATCGATTTGGCTGTTGCAAATAGTAATAAAGGCCTTCCAAAAATGATTGATGAAGAAACCCGTATGGATTTAGCTTCAATCGATCAAAAATCGAAGGACTACAGTCTTAGTTTTACTTTGGTAAATTTACTAGTTTCAGAAATTGATATTGGTATTCTTAATGACAACTTTGAGCAATCAATAAAGCCTAGTACCTGTGGTATTCAACAATTTCAGGTGTTCTTTTCTGAAGGTTACAAAATCAATTATATTTACAAAGACAAAAACGGAAAATTTATAAGCCAATACAGCATCACCCCCAAAGAGTGTATCAAGCAGTAGAATGCTAACAAGCTGTTAAACAAGGACAAAAAACAGTTGCTTTTTGCTCCTTCGTCGCCTATTTTAACCAACTATCTTTTGCCCCTTGGCAAAGCGTTAGATGTTTCTCAGGTTTGGAGTTCAAATGGGATTTAAGTTTTGGTTCGTTAGAGCATTAAAAGTACTTCTTGGGGTAGCAGCCTTACTTTTTATAGTTGAGTTGCTTAAACAGCATTCAGTTCAAGAAGCATTAATTTTTGCTTGTACTTGGTCATTGATTACAACAGCAGTGTTTATATGTTCAAGACTATATCAATCACGTAAAGGTGTAGAGTGTGCTTTGTGCAATGATATTCCAGACAAAAGTGATAAAAACACCTAACAAGAAATCAACAAGGTGATTGCTCCTCCCCCGATAAAACGGACACCAAAATCTAACTAAAGAAGAGGTGTCTCATGCCAAAGTACAACAATCCAAGACGAGCTTGGAAATATTCAAATGAATTCGTCAGATATACGAAAAAATGACGTTTGGAATAACCTACCACAGTCCACTTTGAGTTTAAACCAGCCCTATAAGTGAGAAGAACATGCTGGCCAATATTGACTTAAATATGCTCATGAATTTGCAAAGGCTTAATGTCTGCTTATGGCTAAAAGTTTACTGTTGGATCATTAATTCCGTATATTTGTATCCTGTTAATTCTTTAATCACCTTCGTCACATAAATCAAAAGGCCAACCAGCATTAACATTGATGGTATGGCAATAACGGGATAGCTCATTAATGTCATATGACCAAGCTCTTCATTAAACATAACCGTACCAGCAGGGCTTTTAACAAGCCATTTTGCCAGCAAGTAATTCATAATTGACGAAAAAACAAAGGTTAATGCCAATAAATGATTGGCAAATGCCATCCTAGTAACAAATTCATTCATTTTCCCTAAGTCATTTAATTTGTTATAGACCATATTTACATCAATTATAGATTCATTTAACAGTATTTTTGCGATTAAAGGCTTGCCATATATACCAGAGAAAACTACAAACACTGCAATTAACCCAGGAATAGAAGCCTCTTTAATGGCTAACCACTCAACACTCAATTCAAATAGTGCAATACCACCTGTTAACAAAACACTAAAAAAGCCAAACACTGATATAAAGTTGGTTTCTTTCGTTCTTACATAATCATAGATGGCATAACCTATGGGAAATGATAGTGCGACAATCAACCCAAGCACCACACCTAAATATTCAGGTCCTGAAAACTTCATTAATAACCACGAAGGCAACGCAACATTAAATATTATTTCCAATAAAGGTTTGTTTTTAGGTTTTTCTGAACTCATTAATCAGTCTCTCTTTATTTATTGTCTGTTCTTTCTAAGCTATAGCTTTAAGTTTCTGAATTGACATAATAAAATACTTATGAATTAACACAAAGAATTCATTATTATTTAAATGTAAGAATTCATACACTAGGTTGCAATGAGTTTGCTGGTATTAAGGAATTTAAGAGTAAATATACTTGTTTTCGGGGGAGTAGCCCTTTGCTCCAAGAGTAAAGTGTTATGTGAGCAACACTAATTGCGGCTTCAGTTTCCGTGACTGTAGAAAATGAAACGTTTTATGTATGCTCACCGGCTGGAGATTATAAGAAACACCACGAAAGCAAAAATTTTGTGGTGTTTTTTCGTCATAAATTAAGAGCGCTATTGACGTTTAAAAGCGGTATTTATTGGTAAGTTTAATGCTTCAGCAATACCTTTCCATGAAACATATTTAAAATTGGTACTTTCTCGTTTTACACCTGATTTAGTCGATGACCCTTTTGGTGGCTTATTATCACCGTCTTGCATAACTAAAACACCTTGGCTAAATTCTTTGCCAAAATTAGCATTTACTACCATCATGCCATCAGTTTCATCTGCGCCATCAATATCGCCATCGCCGACAGTAAATGAATTAATGTATTCATAAGGTGCCATTCGATTAAATAATGCAATGGTATTATCACCTTGGCTTGAAGCAAGTAAATAGCCTTTACCGTTGCCACCATCATAAATGGTTAAACCTTCAACATCGGCGATAAGGTGGTCATTACCGTAGTCATTATCTTTACTGGTATCGAGCTTACAAATATATTCGTCTTCGGCGTCACTCCATTTGCGACTGTAAGGCACGCCATAAGCATTTACTTTAGAAATAAGTTGCCATTTTTGGCTATTAGCAGCGTCACTAAGGCTTACTTTCCAAATACCCACATCTTCTTGGGCAAGGAATAGGGCATTATTGTCAATATCTGCAACCATACCTTCTAAATGAGGATGTTCGCCATCTTCCTCTGAACAAGGAGTCCATAGGCTATTATCAGGTAATAGAAATTTCTCAGGAAAATCTAAGTTTGCTATATTTTTATAACTGATCGTGCCGTTACCATTATCGAAAACTTCCAATTGGGCAACACGGGTTTCACTATTTTGGGTAACAAAAGCCATGGTTTTATCGGTTTTAGCTGTCGCTAAACCATAAGCCGTGTTGCCTTTATTAACTTTTTTTTGATTTTTAGTGAAAATTAAGGGTGCTGTTGGCGCTGTTACATAAGTGAGTAACTTATCAGCATTAACATCAATAGTATAAATAGCCAATTTGTCTAAACCACGATCAGACAGTAAAACTAAATCGACACTTTTACCATCTAAATTAAAGTCATAAACAATCTCAACATTGTTAAGTCTGCCAGCTTTATTTTTACATTTTTTCACCGAACTCTCACACGGTGGAGCAGGTTCAGGTTTAATAAATTGTAAAAGTTCGCCTTGCATGTTGTAAACATCAATACCACCTTTTTTAAGGGCAGTAACAACTAGGCTTTTACTTTTATCTGTTGGATGAACCCAAATGGCTGGATCATCAACATCAGTAAAGTTACCTTGAGCATCGCTATAATGTGAGCGTGTTTCTATGGCTGGTATAACAGTGGTAATATGCTTGGCAGGTTGCGCAACGCTGATAATCGACGTGGTTATTAAAGTTAAAGCCATTGGTATTAAAGTAATTGATTTCATTTTGTGTACTCCTAATTATTAACTGTTAATAAGTGTACCTAATGCGTTATAAAGTGAAGATGAACCTAAGATTAACTTTTATTAATAAAGATGAATTATAATGTAAGGTGTTGTTTTATAGTGATTAAAAAGGTTTTGGCAATATGGTACTGTAGGTAGTAATGGAGCATTAAGCTTAGCCTACGTAGCTGCAGGGAACATTACTAGCGGAAGCTGGCGGAAAAGCGAACAATATTTTTGCAGGCGAAAACTATTTTAAATTATGGAACCCAGTTATTGCTGCAAGTGGTGTTGATGATGATTTAGTCGCTATCATTAACAATAATTAATGTTACGTAAATATTGCCTTTAATAAGAGGAAGGTAAACTGTTACTATTCCAATCAGAGGACAATATTATGAAACGTTTAAACTCACTAATCTCATTCACTTTAGCTACTTTAATTACAGCCGGAACAATCTCATCTAGTTGGGCTGGCTCAGATAAAGAAGAGTTAGCAGTAGCTAAATCGATAATTGACAAGTCAGGTATTACGGCCCAAAAAGTTATTAGAAAAGTTCAACAAGAATATAATGGCGTTATTTATAGTTATGATCTTGATGACGATAAAAACAATGTATATTTTCACGAAATTAAATTGATAGATATTGAAGCCGATAGAAAAATAAAATTGATTATTTCTATTCAAACTGGTGAAGTGGTTGAAAAAGAATGGAATCGCCTATTTTCATGGTTCTTCGAAGATGATCGTATTGTTACCGCTAAAAAGTTAGCAACAATGAAATACTCTATTCTGGATGCTATTGACGCGATAAAACTTGATGAATCTGCATTATTACAAGAAATAGAAGTTGAAGATAAACAAGGTGTATTATTTTTTGAGCTAGAAACAATTGACAATGATGGCGAAAAAGATTGGCTGGTAGATGCTAATAATAATCAAATCATTCCTGTATTTAAGAAGTAGGTTTAGTGCATGAAATTACTGGTTATTGAAGATGATAAGACAACCCTTGAATATATTAAAAAAGGTTTTGTTGAACAAGGAAATATAGTTGATACCGCAGAAAACGGACCTGACGGTCTTTTCTTTGCAACAAGTAATAGTTATGACCTTGTTGTACTTGACCGTATGTTGCCGAAAATGGATGGTTTAGCATTATTATCGGCAATGCGTGCGGCTAATATCAAGACACCAGTAATTATTTTAAGTGCATTAGGTCACGTAGATGAGAGAATTAAAGGTTTGCAGGCGGGAGGTGATGATTATTTAACTAAACCATTCTCTTTTCAAGAATTGTATATTCGAGCAAGTATTCTGGTTGAACGCCATCGTACATCATCACATAAAAATGGGCTTGCAACAGAGCTTACCATTGATAATTTAGTAATGGACTTGGTAGGTCATAAAGTCGTTAGAGATGGTAAAGAGCTAACGATACAGCCTAAGGAGTTTCAATTATTACGCTATTTACTAGAGCATCAAGGTCAGGTGATTTCAAGAACTTTATTATTTGAATCAGTTTGGGATTATCATTTTGATCCTAAGACCAATGTAATAGATGTTCATGTAGCAAAGTTAAGAAAAAAACTGGAAGAAAACGGTCAGCCTCAACTTATACATACTGTTCGAGGAGCCGGGTATGTGGTTAGAACGATTTAAAGTTTTTACCCGAACCTCGATTTGGCGCTTCACCTTAATTTTTACCTTTATTGTATTACTTATTTGTTCAAGTATTTTGGCGCTGGTTTATCAATTTACCGTGGGTGAACAAAAGCGTCAAATAGCAACACAAGTCACCATTGCCGCACAAGGATTTTCAGACCTTTCTCATAGTCCAAGTATGACTAAAGCCGACTTTCAAACAGCGATACAACAGCGAATTGATAGAAGTGGTGCAATTATTTTGGTATTAAAAAATGATGATAATGTTATTGGTAACTTAAGCAGTTTGCCAAAAAATTTAGCAAAATTCCCATCGTTACAACACTTTCCAATAGCTGTTGTGAATCACTTAGGTGAAACAACCGTTGAAATAGTATTAGGTACCAATTTAGAGACACGATTTGGTAGTTTATCAATAGCATTATTTGATAATAACTATCAGGTTCTTGAAAGCCGTTTTATAACGGCAAGCGTTGGCGCTTTACTATTTGCCTTGATCGTTACACTTATTTCAGGTTTTTTATTAAACCAGCGAGTACTCTCAAGAGTGAAACAGATAGGCGAACTGACTGCTAATGTAAAAGCGGGACGGTTAAAATCAAGACTGCCTATCAGTAGCAAACAAGATGAATTTGACATGATTGCCGATCAAATTAATCAAATGTTAGATGAAATTGATGATTTAATTAATTCAGTCGCACAAGTAACAGACAATGTAGCTCATGACTTACGTACACCGTTATCTCGCATTCGTATTTCTGTTGAAGATAGCTTAACAGCATTTGATGAAAACAGCGCAGATGCACAATGGCGTATAGCACTGTTAGACGAAATAGATCAGATAATAGACACATTTAATGCCATGTTAGAATTATCACGATTAGAAAAAGGTGTCCCAAAAAGTACATTTAAGACTGTAAATATTGAAACACTTTGTGAAGATGTTATCGACTTAGCGACGCCACTTGCCGAAGAAAAAAATCAAAAACTGACATTGAATATAACAATAGATGAGGAATCTTCTTTATCAAGGCTTAAAGGGGAGCCAAACCTTTTATTTCGCGCTATTTTTAATGTTGTCGATAATGCCATTAAATATACCCAAGCAGCAGGAAATATTGCGTTAACATGCCATATTTCATCACAACAAATTGACATTGTTGTTTGTGATAATGGACCTGGAATTGCTAAAGAGTATTATGACGCGGTGTTTCGGCGACTTTACCAAGTAGACTCTAGCCGCCAAGGGGATGGTTTTGGTTTAGGGCTTCCTATTGTTAAAGCCATTGTTGAACTTCATGGAGGTTCTATATCTATGTCGTCGTCTAATCCTGGGTTAACGGTTTCTATTACACTTAAGCATTAAGTCACTATGCAATGAATAAGTTATTTTAAACTCATGCATTCTAAACTAATACATTATAAACCCAGGTCTAAAGAAATATTGAGATCAAAGGAGAAAACCAATGACCTCAAAACCTATTTATAAAAGCTTTTTGTACATTAGGTTTCTAAAAACTTAACCCATGGCTGTGTTTGTTCAAACAGAGTAAGTATTAGTTTTATACAGACAAGTAAAGGCACAGCAATCAATAATCCAATCAAACCCCATAACCAACCTATGATTAATAACCAAACAATAATGATAAAAGGGTTAACACGCATGTTCTTAGCTAAAACTAAAGGGGTTATAAATTGTGATTCAAGTATATTAAGTGATAATACACTACAAACAACGATCAATACCTTGATATCTGTTCCCCATTGAACAGAGCTTGCCAGCGTAATAGCGCCTAAAGCAAAAGCGGGACCAACGAATGGAATGAAATTAACAAAGCCGACAATTAATCCCCATAATAAAGCATCTTCTAAACCCATTAACGTGAATAACAGCATTGCGATTAAGCTTAGAAATAAGTTAATTAGACTAACGGTTAATATATATCGAGATAGTTGCTGCTGTATGTCTAGTACAAATTTAAATGCTTTTTTTTGTCTACTCTCAATCACAAAAAGCTGTACATAGTGTCTAAAAAGTTTGGGAGAATATACCAGTGTAAATAAAATTAAAATGATGGCGGTGATAAGCTGTATAAGAGCAAAAGGAGCTAGAACCATAAATTCAGCAGCAAAAGAAAATAATGATTCCTTCAATTGAGTTTGAATCATCGATTTATTTTCAGAGTTATTGGAAATTTTAGGCTTTTCTTTGAACCATGAAAACCAACTATCGCTAATTTCTTGTGTACTATTTACATTATCAGTACTTTCAGTGTCGATAATATTTTGATATTCATCTAGCTTTTCTGAAATATGCGTAGAAATTTTGGGGAGCATTTTTGTCCATTTCGTGACCGGCTCTTCTAATTGACTGACTAATGCACTGGTAGGCACAATTAAGCAACTTAATAGAAATATCGCGCCCAATACTCTTGGAACATAAAAGCGCTCCAAGGTATTAACCCCTGAACTTAATAACAATGATATTAACGCTGAAGCGACTAAAAGTAGAATTAATTCTTGTGCAAAGTATGCAGTATAAATAACAGCGAGAACTGTTAGTGTAATATGACAAACTAAGCTTTTATTTACAGTCTTTTTTTCTTCTGGGATTGATGTCACTTATATTCCAACCTTGTTTTAGGTGCTTCAATGGGTAATTTTAACGATTATGAGCTTATATTTTCCTACTTAACTCTACTTACACGACTCACCTGGCTCTGGCACATCATGATGACTAACATTTTCTACTTGGGTAATATCCTTTGTTCTTTTTATATCTTCAGGCTCAGCGGTGATTCCTTTTTGTTTTTTGTTAGGATTATATGAGAGTGTTGTAAGTAGTGGAAAATGATCTGAGCCTATAGAAGGTAAGCGCTTAATTTTAGCTAACGTGAAGTGCTTACTATGAAATATATGATCTAAAGGCCACCGCGCAAATATATATGAGGTATGAAAAGTATTAAACATACCTCTACCTATACGAGGATCTAACAAACCACTTATTTTTCTAAAAAGGCGGGTTGTAGACGACCAAGCTACGTCATTAAGATCGCCAGAAACTATTACAGGTTGTTCAGTTTTAGCAATGCTCTCCGCTACCATTATCAATTCCGCATCGCGCTCTGAAGAACGCTCATTTTCTGTCGGACTAGGTGGCGCTGGATGAAGAAAGTGAGCGCGAACTTTAGTGCCATTTCTGAGTGTTATCAAGGTATGCATTGACGGAATATCTTGTTCAACAAGATATTTAATTTCTTGCTCTGCCAAAGGAAGTTTAGAAAAAACATGCATGCCATATAAATTATCTAAAGGGCAATTAATAGTATAAGGCATTTCATTGGTTAGCGTACTCAGAGCATTCTCCCACCATATATCAGTCTCTAAGGTGACGAGTACATCAGGATTATGACGTTTAACTAGTTCTACTAAGGCCTTAGCATCTCTATTCGTCATAAGAACATTGAAATTAAGAATTGTTAATTGATTTTTTTCATCATTGTCTTTTGATGATTCAACTTCTTTATGCCAAAGCCTGGTGTAAGGTAAAACCCACCATAATTGCCAAGCGATGGAAAATATCGTTAGACTAAAGCAAACAAAGAATAAAATAGTAGATATTTTCATAAAAATCAGTTGGTTGATGAGTAAAATAAAGCCACAAATAATAAATTGTAATCGCGGAAAATCGAAGGCTCGTAGCAGCCAATGAGAGCTGCGTGATAAAGGTATAATGGTTGCGATAACAAATAAAAATGTTAGGGCCGTTATAGCAGAAAGCATTTTATATCCTAATTATTGAATTATTCTTTAGTATTATTTTTTCGTTGTATTATAAGAAAGTCTATTCTAACTAGACACTTATACTTTATTATCATACCTGAAATAAATATCGCTATTGTTTTTTACTAACTTATTTAGCTAAATATCTTAAGATCATCGGTACCCACTTTACGTGTAGCGAACAACTTTACCATTATTCGCTGCTAATGCCACGGCTACCTCCATATAGTACTATGTTATTAGTTGTTTGAATTTTACTTATCAACTACTTATAGATTTACGGTCCATAGTTAATAGAGTGAAAATTATTCAATTTCTTTTGTAAACTTTTCATTAAGATTACTTTTAAAACAAAAGCAAAACAATAAGTTATTGATAATTAAGTATTTAAGTATTGGTTTGATAGTTGCACTACTATAGCGAGGGCAATGAGAATTGCATCGTTCTATTAAACGACAAAAGGAAAAATTACTATGTCAGCGACTAAAAAAACAGTAAGTACTCCAACTAAGAAAACGATACAAGAAGATCATTCAGTGACTGATAAATTACAAGATTCATTGCATCATTCGGTTGATGCATTAGCTGAAAAAGTAGGTTCAGCGGAGGAGTCTATTCGTGAAACAGCACATAATAGCTCAGAAACATTTGTGAAAAAGCAAAGTGAAATAGAAGACAAGTGGAATAAGTCAGCTGTTAAAAAGTATGCGATTGAAAATCCTGTCGCTTCTGCTGGTATCGCATTTTCAGTAGGTATGTTGGTTTCAAGTTTTTTAAAAAGAAAATAATATAGGCGTAAATTAGTATGAAAACTCCAGAGCAAGAGGGCGTTTTCAAACAGCCCCCTCATGATGATTCAAACGCACAATCAGCATCATTCACCAAGACATATGAAAGTATTGAAGCGTTATTTGGAAGTAAAATTGCTAAACTAATCGCGTCTAAGAACCTTGTAGTTGCTGAGGCTAAACTTAGCCTCAGTGCTATTTTATTATCTTTTGCTATTAGCTTAACACTCGTTGTTATAGCTGCAGTAATATGGATACTATTAAATATTGGCGCAGGTTTAGTGGTTTATGAGCTTATTCACTCTATTAGTTTATCTATTGTTATTTTATTAATAATTAATGTCTTGCTTGGTTTATGGTTATTTAAACAATTAAAATCTGTATGGGAGTTAGTCGGTTTTTATTCGACAGTTACAGATATTATAGAAGGGGAATAGTATGAAATTTATCCTCAAAAACGAAATTAAAAAAGTTGAAGAAACTCAACAAATATATACCGCAGCTTCAGCGCTAGATAAGCACAATAGCTTATCAGCCAAATCTAACATGAAAAATTTATTGGCATCAGAAAAAGGGCTTGCAGCATCGTTTGGTGCTGGTTTAGCTAAAGGATTATTAAATGATAGTCATAATTCTAAACACAGTTCATCAAAACCTGAATGGACAGCCCTACTAAATATTTTATTTAAATTACAGTAGCAGAATATTTAGTGTATTACCTTGTAGATTACTTGTGTTGCTGATCGCTGCTTAACTTTTCTTTAGTTAATTTACTGTTAAATTAATTGTGAGATTATTAATCCTTTTTATCAACTCTAAGCTTTCATTTAAGCTCTCATTATTATTTATTGTCAATATCCTTGAGCCTTAAGAATAAATTACTTCTACAGCCTAAATTATTTTCAGGTATCGTATGAGGAGAGGGTTCTAGGTAAGCTGTTATAAAATTATTAAATAAAGCTGACGACACCCCATACTGTTATTATAAATACAGTTAAGATAATCATTGTTTTAGTTTTATGTTTACGGATCATTTTCTCAGCTTTGTCACCTGCGTAATACACTAGAATTGCCAAACCAAAATAACGGATAGATCGCGAAATAGTTGCTGCGATTAAGAAGAGCGTAAGTGAGTATTTAGTTGCGCCTGCCGCAAGCATCGCGATTTGAAATGGTACCGGCACAATGCCTAAGGTTATGACAAACCAAAAACCTTGTTTTTGCATGCTTTGTTTAATATTCTCAAATTGCTCAGGAGTTGAAAATGTACTTATAATCCAATCACCAACGGCGTCAAATAAAAAATAGCCCATAGCATAGCCAAATAAAGCACCAATAATACACCCTAAAGTAGCCATAAGGGAAATAAGCCAAAGTTTGTCTCGACGTGCTTGCATTAAAGGGACTAAAACAGCTTCTAAAGGTATAGGTACTATGGTTGATTCTAAAAATGATGCGGTAGTAATACTACTAAGCATATATTTAGACTCAACGAACTGATGTGTTTTTTTCTTAACCTTTTCTTGAATGCTCATAGTACTTCTTTTGATGCGTCCTTTTTATATTTCGGGTGAGGGGGTTACTATTTTCTTCTATCATTCAGTTCATTTAAGTTATCAAATTAAGAGTGGGCTGTATGCTTACTTGTTAAGTATAAAAACAGACCTAAAGCACTTAATAATAGAGCAGTACAAGATATTACCGCTACTGGATAATATAGGTTGCCCGCGAGATCTAATTGACTATATTTTATAACCATAATTAACCCCTCAAGTGATAATGCAACGCATACGGTGCCAATAAACCTAGGCATTGTTCTTCTTAATGTAGCAATAGTATCATCTTCTTGTTTATCTTCTTGTTTATCTTCTTTATTACTTGAATATTCTTTATTAATAACCAATGCAAGTTCAAAAACAGCTAGACCTATTACACCAGTATTGATACTACTTAAAAATATTTGCATTATATCAATATCACTTGCAATGCCATCAAATACATTAATTACTAAAGATATAAGAATAGCAGCGGCTAATCCTAAAAAAATTAGTGTAAATGATAGGGCAAAAATTTTTCTGATGAATAAGTGAAGGGGATTGCTCATTATTTTTCTTCCTACTTATAAATAAATAGCATTTAATTATTAAGTACTACGATCAAAAAAATACTGCTACGTATAAGTAACAGTATTTATGGTTAGGATTAAAAACTAACAGTCTTTGTCTTTAGTACCTACTTCATCTTTTACATTTTCACAGGCATCTTCTATAGCATTGCCGGTATCAGATATCACTTCATCAACTTTTTCACCTGCATTTTCTACTTGGTCGTCTGCACAAGCTGTTAAATTTAAAGCAGCAATAAGTGTTAAAACCAAGATTGATTTGTTTTTGTTGATATTCATAGTTATTCTCCGTTAAAAATAAACTGTTTGTAATGTTTTGAAATTATTGTGCTCACAACTTTCTTTAGGGTCTAGGGGCTTTTCCTCGTAACGCATTGGCAATTAATGAAATAACCAATAATACGATAAAAATAAAAAATATAATTTTTGCCATTCCCGCGGCTGCACCAGCTATACCACCAAAACCGAAGATCGCTGCAATAATTGCGATAACAAAAAAGGTTACTGCCCAATTCAACATGTCTACCTCCATTAATTTGTTAAATAATACATTCGTTATTACATTCGTTATATATAATGCGACAGTTGTGCCAGTTCTTAAGTGTTTGTTATTTAATGTTTTATTTTTATTTATTAATTGCAATGATTGAAGTGATAGTAATTATTACAAGGTAAGAATGTATAATTTTCAAAGTGGCAGTAGAGAGTAAAGCGCGGAAGTCGTGTGAAGAGACTAGATGTGTCGAGTTATCATTGGTCTTTGCATAATTTTATGTGGATAAAGGTTATATCGGTAATAAGCTAAATAAAGGTTAGCTGTAATTTAGGTAGATCTTTACTACTGTTTATTAAAAAAATTTTAATAAAATGACATATTTTGGCGTTTAGTCTTATAACAAATAATTTAGCTAATATAAATTAAACTGAAAATAAAAGGAATAATGATTATAAAATTAAGAGTAGAAGGTGCTTTCACTATCGAATTAACCGTTGATAGTTATCAGAAATAATATTGAACAGAATTTACTTGAATTAAAAGTGGTGGACGATACAGGACTTGAACTGGTGACACGGTGCGGGATGTAAAGAGTAGAAGGTGCTTTCACTATCGAATTAACCGTTGATAGTTATCAGAAATAATATTGAACAGAATTTACTTGAA
>NZ_JAUOPW010000046.1:0-11302 GCF_030547795.1 Colwellia sp. 5_MG-2023
TTTAGGTCTTGTTAAATCGGTATTGGCGTTTGTAGCGCTGCACCTTCGAGTAGAGTTCAAATCGCTATTTTCACCGCCACATTCTAAGAAACCGTTATATTAATTTATAGCGGTTTTTTTTCGTCTGGAGATTGTTAAATATAAACCCGAGGTTTGTAGCGCTGCATCTTCGAGTAGAGTTCAAATCGCTATTTTTACTGCCACATTTAGAGAAACCCGTTAATCGAAAGATTAACGGGTTTTTTGCTTTTAGGAATATCTAAAATAATCTAATCCTTTGACTGTGTTTATATACAGGCAGCCTTAATTCCTCTTTTCTACAATAAAGAAGGCATTTTGCCTTCTTTCACACATCAATCAGTTGAAAGGGGTTTTTTAACCAATTGATTTACTGATAACAATCGAGTAATGTGAATATATTATAAAATTATGGACGATTTATATCCTCTTGTAGAAAGAAGGTATGTTGCCTCATAATAAACTGTTAAGCGGCAAACGGAGTTTTAGTCTACTTATGAATTTCAATCAAAGATTAGAGTGTAATACTTGCAAGGAAAATATAGATTGTCGTATTGGAATGTCTAATCGAGATGTTCAACCAATTAGTTTTGCATGCCCAAGCTGCGGAGAAGGGATATTAATTGAGTTAAACTTAGAGAAAGGCTTTAAATACAAAGGTGCAAAATCTATTCACTTTGATGGTCCTTTTACAAACGAGAACCCATTTATAGACTTACATTTAGATTTTCCTGTTAAGTTTGGCGAGTATAAAATGGGGCAAACCCCATTTATGATGGCTCATGCAAGAATTGGTCATGAAAATTTTAGTATTCACAATACAAGATTAAATGCCTTAAACTTGTTGTATCCCAAACTAGATGATTTCAAACGTATTCTTCGTCTTTATTCTAAAAATAAAAAACTATTTGGTCAGTTGTGTGAATCGAAGTTTGGGGAAAAACTACGCTCAGAGAAACCTCAAGATTTAAATCTTGCACTTTATTGCGTTATAGCGAAGGTTTTTTTCCCTTTCTCAATGCCAGATGAAAATGCTGATTCTGTAAAATTACACATGAAAGCCATTCAAGATGCTTTAGGCAAAGATAAAGAAAGCTTTAATGCATACATTAGTGAAATTTTTGATACTGATTTCTTGCATAACATACAACAAGACTGCCTTGATATTTATCCTCAAATACTTGAAGGTGAACTTGCGTTTCGTCCTGCGCTATTTTTAGATTTTGATGATGATTATGAAAAAGAGCTAGTAGCATTTAGAGTTTCTGCACATGACTTTCAAACTTATAAAGATCTTTACAAGGATATTTCTGAAGTAATGTCACGTCAGTTGGTTTTGGTTGCAGGGCTTAATAACTTGATTCATCGAGGTGACTTTAATAAATTTAAAGACATCGGAAAAACCACCCCAAAATCGTTACATGCGTATGCTGATCTTCCATATGGTTTTAAAACTAGCCATTTAGATGATTGTTGGTACAGCATTACCGACGGTTCGGTAAATAATCAATTGAGAAACTCAATTGCGCATGTGAAAGTTGAATACAATGAAGTTACCCAATTAATTACATATTTCCCTAAAAAAGAAGGCATAAAGCAAGAAAAAGCAGAAAGTATCTACTTTCTTGATTTTATGAGAAATATCTTAATTTCTTATAGGGAAATGCATCGAATGCATCAGTTGATTAAGTGCTTGTTTAATTATTACTATTTAATTCATCAAAAAGCCGCTTAAGAATAAAATTAACAGGGACAGTCGCTCAAACTCCAGCTAAATGGATGAAGTGACTTTTACTTATAGGTAATTGTTTATTTGAATAAAAACCAGCTTTACGGCTGGTTTTTTAGGATTTAGTAAACAGGTTATTTACCAAAAATAATATCGGTAATGCCCTCTGGTGAGAGTATTTCTATCCAGTAGCCGTCAGGGTCTTTTATAAATGCTAGGCCTTTCATTGAGCCATCATCCGGTTTTTTTACAAACTCTACATCGTATTTTGCAAAGCGTTCACTGGCGGCATAAACATCTGGCACGCTAATACAATTAACAAGGACAGTCGCTCAAATTTTTTAATACGCAGTTCGCTAACACTACTTATTATAATAACAAACCTTGCAACTTATCTAAGTAATCAATGTTGCCATCGGCGAGTTCTTGATAATGAGCAAGAATGTATAGCAACTTGGGATTTGATTTGTCTTTGTGAAAATCAATATTTCTTTGCATATTTTCAAGCAACTTTTCTAATGTGGCTGCAATATAAGTATCTCTGTTACCGTTTTTTGAAAGGCCAGCATTAGAAATTAAACTAGACAGCCACTTTAATTGTGCAAGCTAAACTGTGCCATAAAATCTACTTTTTAGGTTAAAAAATTTACCTTTCCTTATCTATTTCTTTTATTTAATTCATTAGAGTGATTTATTAAGTTAAGCTGAAGTTGATTATGTTATGAATGAAACCATCAGATTTACGGTCTTATGAGTCATTGGGCATTAGTTATTAGGCATCAGTCTTTAGGTATGAGTGCTTAATTGTTATTTAAATTGTTTTAGTATGATATTAAGGAATTAAATTGAACGGTCGACTTATTTTATCTGGTGTTGTGTCTTTTGTTTTTTATTTTGGTTGGGCATATTGGGCTAATAGTGCAGATAATATTCCTCAGTCTGTTACGCTTCAAGCGGCTTTAGTTCAAGGTGGGTACAGTGGTTTTGTAACCTTATTTTTTACTTTTATCTTAGAGAAAGTTGTTAATAAGTACCGAGGAAGCTGCATTTCTTTAGCTTTTGTAACGCCCATTTTGTGTATGTTTCATTCTAAAACACCGCAAAATATTGCAATTCGACAAAGCTTTAATAATGCGATTACATTGTCAGCGTCGTATTTGGAAGATAAAAAATTAGCAGGGACTTTGTTTGCACCTATTTTTCCTATCGCGGTGCAATCCAGTTTGGTATTGTTAGTGAATATTATTAATCAAACACCTAATTTATTGTTAACGGTTGCACCAAGTATTCTTTTTACTACTTTATATGCGTATACCTACATTTTTGCGCTACTTAAAAAGTAGATAGAGATATAACCCGAAGAAGTTATGTTGATGCATATGGTCAAGTTGATGCTCAGGCGTCATACGAAATCAATGTTCACATATCTCTTTATGTTAATGCAACCGATATAACAAATGAAACTTTGTTTAGATACAGCAACAATAATCCATCTCAAATTAGAGCACTTACCCAAACGGGTGCACGTTACTCCGTTGGAGTAAGAGCTAAGTTTTAGCCACAACTTTAAGTGGAAGGGGAGTTCGAGTATTTCTTTAATTGTAGTAGCTCAGACTTGATCTTACAGCACCATTTGAAAAATGGATAACTGTCAGGTCAAGTCTGAGCTACTACACCCTATTTTGTTAACACCAAGCGACTTTGTCGTATCTTAATTACCAAGCGATTCTGTCGTAATCGCTAATTACCAAGGGAAACTGTCGGTCTTTTTTTACATGTTTGTTAGTGTTCTTTTTTTTGAATACTAGAGGCATGTTGAGGATGATTGTGATGGATTCTAAAGCTCAACTCACCGTTGATATAATTGCTAAAGTCGTTGAAAGCAGAATAACAATTGCCAATGTCGCTAAGTTACTCAGTAAGTCTCGACGCACCATTGAACGTTATGTAAAGCGATATCAGCAAGTCGGTATTCAGTTTGCTGTGCATGGTAACAGTGGTAAGTCACCGCCTAATAAAACCCCAATTTCAATTAAACAAGCAGTTCAAGTATTAAGTTGACGAATAATTGGGGTTAAGCGAATCCCCCTTAACCTCTCATCATTTCAAATGCAAAAAATAATTGCATATATGAATTGTAGCATGTAGTATTGTTTAAAAATCAAACAGAGCTGTACGAATAACCAACAGCTACTTCAGCTACTTCAATTACTCAATGAAAATAAAACAGAGGTATAAAAAGTGAAAAAGTATTTAAAAACACTACAGCGTAAATCTAGGCTAACATCGTTTTTGTTAGCCGCTACAATTGCAGGAGCTGGTTTTGCTAATGCAAGTCAGCAAGACGCAGTCGATCAAATGTCAAAAGGTGGTATTACTACGTTTTTACACTTTAATGAAAACTCAGATTTACCCGTATTTATTCCATGGAATGAACGCATTCAAAATTTTCCAGTAGAGCCGTTGGCCGACATGCTTGAAGCTGGTGGCGTAAAACTCTTGTTTTTTACTATCACCCATCATGACTACAATCTTCCATTTCCGGTGCCTAGTACTGCTTCAGCAAATATGAAAAATCTTTATGCTGGCAGATCTGCTGACAGAGATTTAATGAATGATATATATGAAGCTTTAAATGCTAGGGGCATCAAACTCGGGTTTTATTTTAACCCATTACCAGATACAGAAGAGCAAGCCTTTCAAGATCAGATTGGATTTCCAGATGGAGACTGGCTGCAAAATATGTATGAAACTGTGGAGATGACTTCAGACCATTATGGCGACAAGGTATCTGCATGGTGGATTGATAATATGGCTAAAAGTAGCCATTCACGTAAGATTGATCCAAGTGAATTCGCTGGGTATTTGCGCTCTGGTAACGCAGATGCACTCATTGCCTACAACGTGGGGGGGCAGAATGGAAATAGACAAATCCCTTTCGCAAATGACGGTGATGTTAGCCACATTACTAATTTTACCGCTGGTCACCTGAAGAATAAAGATCTTAACTATTTAAAGCCCGCATCTAAGTTTGATTCAAATGGCTTGTTAAATTATCGTCTTGATCAAATGCAACGAGGGTGGGCTGTACAAGAGCCTGATTCTGAAGTTGGTGGCACTTGGCACAATGCAAGATATGAAATGCCTGTGCTTCTAGAGTATATGTATGACCTTAGATCAGTCGGTGCGGTAAGTAGTTGGAATGTGGCTCCTTATCTAGATGGCGATATCGACGAAAGAGTGGTTAATCAGTGGGTGATGATAGGCCAAGCCATGAAACATGGTAAAGTTTTTGTGTCGGAAGACGACGATATGCTAACTTACGCAGGCTTCAGCACAACACAAGAAGATCTTTTCGCCTCAGACCGTTATTTAGCTGAAAGCTCACAATATGGCGATACAGCAACCATCACATATACAGGGTCTCGTATCGAACTTTGGGGTAAAACGCAAAGTACTGGTGGAAACTGTAGCATCTCTATAGATGGTTCAACGATTGAAACAATCAATCAAAATTCAAGTAGCGATGAAAATCAGGTCAAATTTTTTGATAGTGGCCCACAACAATCTGGAGATCATACTCTGGTGATGAAGAATGTCGATGGAGGTGTTTGTACTCTGGATCACGTTTTTTACACCCCAGAACTCGCTAACAAAGCGGATGGGGCTGAATTCGATTATGGCTCTGGCTGGAGTAATCAAGCACGCAATGAGTCGTATGGAAATACTATTCACTATACAAATATTGATAAAAGAAGTGCTGACTTTGAGTTTACTGGTGATCGTTTCCAAATTTTCAGTCAAATTGGTCCAGACGGTGGTGCGTTTGACGTATGGATTAACGGTGACGTTGTAGGTACGGTTGATACATACAGTCCTACGAAAAAGCATCAAGTACTTGTTTATTCAAGTCCAATTCTTGTTCCTGGCTTTCAAGATGTCAGAGTAAGAACTAAGAGTAGTTCTGACGCTAATCCAGCAGCGAGCAATTCATGGGTGCACGTTGATTATATTCAGTATAATGAAACTGTGCCTGAAGGTTATACCATAGATTCAATACATCATGACATCAATTATGATAGCAACTGGGCGTTTCATGAGAAAGATGAAGCTCATTTAAACGTTGTTTCTTATTCAAAGGTTAGCAATTCACAGGCTTCTTATACTTTTAATGGTACAGGCGTCAAAATTATTTCTAGGAAGAATACGGGTGGTGGAAAATGCCAAGTTAAAATAGACGGTAACTTAATAGATACTGTTGATTTATATTCTTCAACTTGGATAGATAAAGCAGAGGTTTTTAGTAAGCAAGACCTAACGTTAGGCTCTCATACTATTGAGGTTGTTGTAGATGGAACTAAAAACAGCAATTCTACTAATTACTATTGTGTAATAGATAGATTCGAAATTGCACCATACCCCATCAATATTATTGCCGCACCAGTGTTGGGTGATTGGGATGAAGATGGCGATGTGGATAACAACGACATTAGAACTTTGACGATAGCGATACAAAAGAGACAAGTTATAGATAGTAGCTTTGATCTAAACAACGATGGTGTGGTGAATATTCTTGATGCACGCGTTTTGATGAGCATGTGTACCCGCGACCGTTGCGCCATTTAATTAAGTAATAGAGGAAAATAACATGAAAAAATTTATAATCACCATTGCAACTGCATTTGTGCTTGCAACCAGTATTAATGTCCAAGCAGGACTGATTGATATTGAGCTTAGCAATAACGATGTTGCCTTAGGTAATACCCTGAATGTGAAGTTATGGGGTTCGAGTTTTACTGAATTTGATACTTTATTTGTTGATTTAGAGTTTGATATCAGCTTGTACAGTTTTCAACCCGCTACCGTGCAAAGTGAATTGCCATTATTTGATGGTCTTTGGGGACTTGAAGTGACAGAGCAATTCTTTGGTGCCAATTTAACTTTCTATGGTGAGACGAGCTTCACTGATCAGAATATTGATGGTGATGATCAGTTTTTACTGGCCAGTTTTGATTTGTTGGCAATTGCTGAAGGTAACAGTGACTTTCAAATAGATACCTTATATGGGCCGTTAGTAGCATTAGGTTTAGGTGATAGCCAATTAATTGATGTCGGACCATCAGTAAATGCTGTATCAACCAGTGTGCCAGAGCCAAGCAGCTTTGCCATTTTTATGCTGTCGGCTTTAATGTTAGTACGTCGCAAAAAACAGTAATTAAGGCAGGGTCAAAGGAGTCTTTGACCTAAGTTAAAAAGAAGCCAGCTTAAACGCTGGCTTTTTATTTTAAACAAGGATTTTCAGTTGGCTAAAAATTAACAAGGACATATATGGACGCTCTCCAGAAATCAAGCCGAACTTAAGTAAAAACATAAATATATCTTTTATGTTTTCATCGGTTGAGCTTAAGTACTTTCACTTTATCGTTTTCGATGACAGGCCCTATTGCTTGCTTAAAGCAAACTGTACTGACATATATTCGAGCTATAGATTATCCCTATGCTCCGGATGAGTTGCGAACTAGAAGTACCTTAAAATATTTACAGTCAAACGTGTTTTAGACACGTGTCCTATCGCAGGCTTTGTTCTAGTTGGCTAGTGCCTTTTAATTTCATCTTGTAAACAACAGTCTTGAAAAGTTAAACCTTAAAAATGAGGTACTATCTAGCTGCCTAAACAGTCACACAGGCTCATGGCCTTTGTCCTCGACAGGCTAGCTAGATAGTAAAACGGGTAATAATTCATGCCACAACCCTAACCACTTGAGGTGTGTAATAGCATTGCTTTTGTAATAATGTCCACATGATACGTGCTAATTTGTGAGCTGTTGCTACAGCGGTACAATTGAACGTTTTTCTTGCTCTTAATTGGGTGATCCATAAGCTTAATGCATCTTGCTTTTTCCCTGCATGACTAATAATAGCGCGAGCACCATGTATTAATTGTTTACGTAGGTATTGATCGCCTCGTTTACTTATCCCTCCCATCACGCTTTTGTTACCTGGGAAATTAATGAGGACAGTCGCTCAAACTCCAGCTAAATGGATGAAGTGACTTTTACTTATAGGTAATTGTTTATTTGAATAAAAACCAGCTTTACGGCTGGTTTTTTAGGATTTAGTAAGCAGGTTATTTACCAAAAATAATATCGGTAATGCCCTCTGGTGAGAGTGAGAAATTAACAGGGACACTCGCTCAAATTTTAATTAAAATATAATTAACAAGGACATATATGGACGCTCTCCAGAAATCAAGCCGAACTTAAGTAAAAACATAAATATATCTTTTACAAATTAACAGGGACAGTCGCTCAAACTTGCTCAAACTTGAAAAACACAGACTTGGCAGCTAATGCTTTATAAATGGGTGCTCTTTTAATTTTGCTAATTTGTTAAAAGGCTGCTTTGTTGCTTAGAATTTTACCTAAGTGTATTGGCTTAGCTCCGCGTTGGTCTTCTATATAAGCCACTTCAGTGAGTATTTTATGTATATCTAAACTAATGAAAAGTATGTTATGTTTTGTCATGCTAACCTCTGTTTTATATTGTTGACATATATTATGGCTCTGGCTTGTAAAATTAACCCACGTTCAGAGGCTAGTATCTTGTGGGGAGTCATTGTGTCTATATGCCTATGGAGGCTCTACAAAATTATATGGAAATTCGCAATATTTCCTGGGAGCAAACAATCCCGCTTCGACAAAGTGTTCTTTGGCCAAACAAGCCTCCTGAATGTTGCCATGTAGATGGTGATCATGACGCAATGCATTTTGGTGCCTTTGCTAATGACGAGCTTGTTTGTGTTGCTTCCGTATACATAAAATCAAATAAAGCTCGCCTACGTAAGTTTGCTACTAAAACTGATTGTCAAGGCCAAGGCATTGGCTCTCAAATGCTAAAATTTATTCTTCACTCTCTTAATAATACGGTTGTAAATTTTTTTTGGTGTGATGCTAGAGAATCAGCTTTAACTTTCTATCAGCGTTTCGGTATGCAGTCATACGGAGAACGTTTTTATAAAGCTGATGTTTCTTACTTTAAAATGAAAATTGCTTTATAGTACGTTTAAAAAGGCATATAACAGGTGCCTCAATTCGCTCACAAGCTCGCTCGGACAATTATCAATAGGCTCTTGTCGCTGCGCTCAATAGCTTAGGAGATAACTTGAGCATTTGGATTACTGAGAATTGGTACTTTATGGAGCTAGCGTAGGAACAGTTGCATTAATAATTAATTTATCCAAATTTGTTCATACACTAAAACATTTATAGGACATACATATTAAATGGATAGACGCGCTATCAAGTTTGATTGGAATCGAGCAAGGGCATTTCTTGTGACAGCTGAAGAAGGCTCGCTATCGGCAGCTGCTAGAGCACTAGATATGACGCAACCTACTATTGGTCGACAAGTAGCTGCGCTGGAAGCAGAACTAGGTGTTTTATTGTTTGAAAGGACAAATTCAGGGTTAGTTCTTACACAAAGTGGCACTGACTTGATAGCACAAGTAAGGGCGATGGCAGATGCTGCAACCAATTTATCACTATTGGCGTCCGGAAATGCAGAGACAGTTGAAGGAAATATTTGTATCAGTGCTACAGAGATGATCGCGGCCTATACTCTTCCTCCTATTGTAGAAAAGCTGCGTAAACAATGGCCTAAAATTGAAATAGAAATAATTGCTTCAAGCGATACTAGTGATTTGTCGCGCCGTGAGGCTGATATCGCTATCCGGAATTATAGACCAACGCAACAGGAGCTTATCGCTAAACGTGTTAAAAACACCTTAGGTCATCTATACGCTTCTAAAAATTATATACAAAACCTTGAACACCGACAGTTCCCACAAGATTTAAGTGACGCAGTTTTCTTCGGAGTTGACCGCTCTAATCGTGTGATTTCCTATCTAAAAAAATTTGGTTTTGACCTAAACTCAAGTAACTTCCCGGTAATTGTTGCCAATCATCTTGTACAATGGGAGATGGTTAAGCATGGCACCGGCATTGGCTTTATGATGGCTGATATCGGTGATGCTGAGCCTTTAGTTGAAAGAGTCTTACCAACATTTCCTGCTTTTGAGACAGAAACTTGGCTGGTTGCTCATAGAGAATTAAAGACTAGTTGTAAATTACGTGTCGTATTTGATTATTTAGCCGCTGAGTTGAGTGAATAAAACCATTTAAACATTATAAAACAAGCTTTTCTATGCATTTTAGTATACCTACTATGCAATTATAGGCATTGTCTGTAAATATTTGCATGGATATACTTGGTCTTGTCAATTATGGGCAATACAAATTTTGTCCAAAACCCTGTTAACCTGATGAGATATTACATTATGAAAATGGATTATTGTGTTCTTGGAACAAACAATATAGAAGCATCGATTAAATTCTATGATTCACTTTTTGAACAAACAGAACTTAACCAAGTTTTATCGACTGACAGAATGACGTTCTGGCAAGGCCAAGATTTTGCATTTGCATTAGCTACCCCTTTTAATGAGGAACCCGCAAGTAATGGCAACGGAACAATGATTGGTTTTAATGTTGGTTCTACTGAAGAAGTAAAAAGACTTTATAAAAAGGTCCTCGAGTTAGGCGGCACCTGTGAGGGCGAGCCAGGCCAACGAGGCCCTAAATTTTCCGCTTATGTGAGGGATTTAGATAAAAATAAATTAGTTTTTTCAGCTTAACGAGGGAAATAGTTTAAAGTTTAATTCATCAATAAGTTAACTGGGACTAAGTTAACTGGAAAATCGCTCAAATTTGAAGAATATAGACTTTGCAACTAATGCTTTATAAGCGAGGGGCTTTTTAATTATTTTTTTTAATTGTTGTTGAAGAACTCTCAGTTGGTCACTGCCTTAATGTTAACGAAGATACGATAGCAAATAATTAGTCTTGGTTTATTTAATGGCAAGTGATCTGGCATAACGGTTATTCGCTTTTACTTATTTCTATCCGAAAAGGTGTTTCGGCTAAGGTTAGATTTTCGTCATTAACCGACAATAAATATAATCATAATTCAAAGAGTACCTGCCCTCTCTAGAAAGTAGGTAGACATACAAGTTGCAAGTATTCGAAATTCAATTTTGTTTTATGTAATTTCGCACCGTAGGCATAATTCTTCGGCTTACGGGTACTTCCATTGAGTCGTGCAGTTGCAGAAATCCTGCTCCGGATGCTTCAACCTGTTGTGAGCTTTTGCTATTCAAACTGCGAATGAATTCCACATTCACTAAATATGAACGATGCACCCTCAAAAACGTTTTAGGAAGACTAGACTCCAACTCTTTTAAACTACCAGTGAATAAACGTTGTTGATGGTCTTTAAGGTTCAACTCTACATAATCTCCCGCGGCTTTACAAAACACAACTTGATCGCTGGCGATGATTTCAATATTACCCGCGCTGATAATTTTTATTTTACTCGGTTCTGTTTGTTGCTGGTTTTGTTCAAGTTTGAATAAAATTAATGAGGACAGTCGCTCAAACTCCAGCTAAATGGATGAAGTGACTTTTACTTATAGGTAATTGTTTATTTGAATAAAAACCA
>NZ_JAUOPW010000047.1:0-8113 GCF_030547795.1 Colwellia sp. 5_MG-2023
GATAACTTATTAAAACAGCCCGTTGATGATTCGTTTTGCCTGAACCCCTTGGAACTGGAGCGCATTGTAGAGATTTTTAAAAAAGGGTCAAGGATTTTTTGTAAAGTTTTGCTTGTTCGCAGATAAATCGAGCTAAATGTTTTCATTTCATCCAATTTATCGTTATTAATTGCTATCTTGAATGTTTTTTACACTAATATAGTTGCACAATGACAAAAGGTGAGTAACATAGAAATGTAAATTTACATTTTGTTCTTATAAATTAATATTAAAATAATAATTAGGTATCCATTATGAAGTCTCCGAATATCTCAGCAATAGTTATAGCAGCCATTTTCGCTATTATTGCTTTTTTAGTTTTTAGTTATATATCAGCTGTTACACCTTTACTTATTGCTGTCTTTGTTTTTGTCAGTTTACTTATTGCTTCACTTATTAACTCTCCTGCTAGTAAAGACAACCCAAGTGTTTCATCTGATACTGAAAATAATACCAACGATTTAAAAACACTCTATGTTGGTAATTTGCCTTATCGCGCCAATGAGACAGCAGTAAGAGAACTGTTTTCTACATACGGTCATGTCGAATCAGTAAGATTGATGAAAGACAAACATACCGGTAAACGTAGAGGATTTGGTTTTGTAGAGATGTCTGCAAGTGATTTAGAAAAAGCAATTACAGCATTAAATGATGCTGAATTTGAGCAACGTACTTTAAAAGTTAGAGAAGCAAAAGAGCGTCCTGAAAGAGTTGAAACAAAGGACTAAGCCTCATAGCGTTAACTCTGCATTAAAGCTTAAAACTAAAACCCGATTACTATCGGGTTTTTTATTACCGTAAAATCGACTTAATTGTTGTCTTCGATATAACTGCCCTATCGCTTTGTTGATATGATTTATGACTTTTATCTTTCTTAGTTAAAAGGCACGATATTAAATTTCTCCTAACGACAATGGGATAAACCTAAACAAATATTCACTCTATACTAGACAAAACCTAATCTCACGCTAAAATTGCGCACTTCAATACTCAAGTTTATCAAAATAACTGAGTATCCTAGCTCATACCAGTAGCCTCTAATAAGTAAACAATAAGGTAAGCATTTATGTTTAGTCATATTCATCCCGATAATTATGAACAGCAATTGTCAGAGAAAAATCAAGAAATGACCGCTCTATTTTCTTGCTTTAATAATCTCCCCTCTGCAGAAATATTTCCATCAAAGCCGTTGAATTATCGTTTACGTGCTGAGTTTAGAGTCTGGCACCAGGGCGATGATCTCTATTACATAATGTTTAACAGTGAAACTAAAGAAAAGTTCCGTGTTGATGATTTTCCTGTGGCCAGTCAATTAATAAATCAGGCTATGAAAGCTTTATTAATTGCAATTAAAGATATTAAAGAGCTACGGTACAAACTATTCCAAGTTGACTTTCTTTCAACGTTAAGTGGTGAGCTCCTTATTAGTATGCTTTACCATAAACCTTTAGAGCCTACCTGGGAAAAAGCAGCAACAGAGCTAAAAGTTCAATTATCAAAAATAGCTCCCGTCGATATAATTGGTCGGGCGAAAAAACAGAAAATCATCCTTGATAAAGATTATGTGATGGAGTCTTTAAGGGTTGGTGATAAGAAGTTTATCTATCAACAAGTTGAAAATAGTTTTACCCAACCAAACGGGAGTGTAAATGAACAAATGCTGCTATGGGCTCAAAAAGCGACAGTCAACGCTGGTGGAGATTTAATAGAGCTTTACTGTGGTAATGGAAATTTTAGTATTGCCTTAGCGCAAAATTTTGCACGTGTTTTAGGTACTGAAATATCAAAAACTTCGGTAAAATCCGCACAGGTAAATATAACAGCTAATAATATTGATAATATAAATATTGTGCGTATGTCGAGTGAAGAGTTTAGTCAAGCCATGAACGGTGAACGTAAATTCAGACGCCTAGAAGGATTCGATTTAACCACATACAATTACGATACAGTATTAGTTGATCCACCTCGTGCAGGACTCGACAAAGACAGTGTTGAGCTCGTAAGCCGTTTTAATACGATTATATATATTTCTTGCAACCCTAATACATTAAAAGAAAACTTAATTGACTTAACGAAAACACACACCATTGAGAAATTTGCTTTGTTTGATCAATTTCCCTATACCTCACATATTGAAGTAGGTATGGTGTTAACAAGAAAATAGTTTAAAGAAGTGACCTTTCAAACTTAAAAGGGTTGAAACAAAATTTCATCTGTTGCGAACTTAGTTATTTATTTGTTTTTTTTTGATATTTTACGTCTATCACTAAGTTCAGCAGCACCACGAGCAATAAATCGAAGTTGTTGAATAGTCTGTTTCGATAATTGCGCTCTTTCTGATTTATCGTCCATATCTAATGCATCGGAACCTGCACTAAAAACGATAGTGACCGCTGCATTAGCTTGCATATAAGCAACTTCTGTATCTAAATTCTTTGCGTGTTGTAAATAATCACAAAGTTCCATGGTGAAATAACGAATTTCCCGAATTACCGCGGCTCGAAAAGCCGCTGAAGTACCTGAGCGTTCTCTTAGTAATAATCGAAAAACATTACCGTTACTTTCTATTAGCTCCATAAATGTCTCAACAGATATTTGGATAACTGAGCCACCTTTCGCAATACGTTGGCGGGCTTGGCGCATTAACTGCCTTAATGTTAAACCTGCCTCATCTACTAATGTTAAGCCAAGTTCATCCATATCACTAAAATGTCGATAAAATGAAGTTGGTGCAAGACCGGCCTCTTTTGCTACTTCCCTTAAACTTAAACTGGAAAAACTACGCTCAGCACTTAATTGATTTAAAGCGGCATCAATCAACAACCTACGTGTTTTTTCTTTTTGCTGGGCACGAATACCACTCATGGCTTTCCTCTTTATAAAGTATTCTAGGTGAGCATATTATAACAAACGCATAATATCAGTTTACTAACCCGAGTAAAAATATATTAATTAGACTTGACTGGTTCAACGTGTACGCTAAACTATAACAATAGCGTACACGTGTACACTTAAATTCATATGAAATATTAGTTAAGAACAGCGAGATAAAATGAAAAAACCCCAGATTGTATGGCTCAACGTCGTTATTTTTATAGTCACCTTTTTAGTCGCTATAATTGCAGTTCCTTATAGAGCCATGACCACAGGCTTTGACAATACAGAATTAGTATTTGCTTTAATCTGTTTTATTTATTGTGGTATGTCAATCACCGCTGGTTATCATCGTTTATGGTCACACAAAACCTACCAAGCACATTCAAGTTTACGTTTCATTTTTGCTTTAGGCGGCGCATTTGCATTACAAAATAGTATCTTACATTGGTCTTCAGATCATAGAGTTCATCACAAACATGTCGATAACAATGATAAAGACCCTTATTCAGCCAAAAAAGGCTTTTGGTATTCACATATAGGATGGATGTGCCGAGAGTATCAAGCTCATCGTTATAGTGATTACAATAATGTTCGAGATCTACAAAAAGACAAAATAGTAATGTGGCAACATAAGCATTATTTATTACTGACTATTATGATGAACCTTGGCGTGCCAATCGCATTTGGTTTATGGCACGGAGATATTCTTAATAGTATTCTATTAGTTGGCTTCCTACGATTAGTGTTAAGTCATCACACGACATTTTTTATTAATTCGTTAGCCCATATTTGGGGAAAACAGACTTATACTGATAAAAACACTGCAAGAGATAATGGTTTGTTAGCATTACTTACCTTTGGCGAAGGCTATCATAATTATCATCATATATTTGAAAATGATTACCGAAATGGTATTCGTTGGTGGCAATTCGACCCCACAAAATGGCTAATTAAAAGTTGTCAGTGGTTAGGGTTGACGACAAAATTACGCACCAGCCCAGAAGATAAAATTGAAAAGATGCGTCTAGCTATGACCCTAAAACGTAGCAAAGACAAATTAACTCGATTACCTAATGCGGAGCAAGCTATTTTACACCTTCAACAAGAATATGACTTATTGATTAGTAAACTCAATGATTATTATCAAGTACGAAAAACACTGCTAACAGAAAAGCGTGAGCAAGTATTAGCAGATGTTGAAAAGTCTGAATTGATGAAACAATATAAAGAATTGAAAATTAAATTGATTGAACAACAAAAGAATTGGCACAGCCTCACTGCAAAACTCACATAATAATCAATAAAATACAAATCAATTGATTACCATTTTCCCTAAATCCTGCTAATATTTTCATAAGGAATATAATCAGGGTTTGAGGAAAATCTTTTGGCTAAAGCTAATACAACGAAATCAACGAGTGAAAAAACATTTGATTATGATGTAATCATTATCGGTACGGGTCCTGGTGGCGAAGGTGCCGCAATGGAACTTTCCAAAAAAAATAGAAAGGTCGCTATTATTGAACGTTATAAAGACGTTGGTGGTGGCTGTACTCACTGGGGTACAATACCTTCTAAAGCATTACGTCAAAGCGTTAGTCGATTAACAGAGTATAATGCTAGCCCATTATTTCGTGGCCACAATAAAGCGAAGCGTTTAACCTGTGCAGAAATCTTAAATCATGCCTCTTCAGTTATAAGTAAACAAGTACAACTCCGCAGTGGATTTTATGATCGTAACCAAGTTGAACTAATCACTGGTGATGCTTCTTTCATTGATACTAATACCATCCAAGTTATAAAAAAAGATGGTTCAATAGAAAAGATTAACGCAGAAAAAATTGTCATTGCTACCGGCTCACATCCTTACAGACCTGATGATATTGATTTTAATCATCCACGAGTGTATGACTCAGATACTATTCTTTCACTTAAACATGAGCCTCGTTCTATAATTATCTATGGGGCTGGTGTTATAGGTAGTGAATACGCATCAATTTTTCGTGGCCTGAGTGTAAAAGTAGATTTAATTAACACACGTGAACGACTCTTATCCTTCTTAGATGATGAAATATCTGATGCTTTAAGTTATCACTTATGGAATAACGGTGTAGTTATTAGGCATGGTGAACAAATAAAGCGTGTTGAAACCACAGAGCAATCCGTCATTGTATATTTAGAATCAGGTAAAAAAATGCGAGCTGATTGCCTGTTATTTGCTAATGGCCGTACAGGCAACACGGCTGATTTAAAATTAGAGAATGCCGGCTTAAAAGTAGATGGACGTGGACAATTAAAAGTAAATAACAAATATCAAACACACGTAGATAATATTTATGCTGTTGGTGATGTTATTGGTTACCCAAGTTTAGCTAGTGCTGCTTACGATCAAGGTAGATTAGCAGCATCGGCTATGATTGATCATCAAAGCACAGCGATGTTAATAGCTGATATTCCTACAGGTATTTATACCATTCCTGAAATCAGCTCCGTTGGTAAAACCGAGCAAGAGTTAACGGAAGCTAAAATACCTTATGAAGTTGGTAGAGCACAATTCAAGCATTTAGCTAGAGCACAGATCACCAATAGCCTAGTTGGCTCTTTAAAAATTCTTTTTCATCGTGAAACTAAAGAAATCTTAGGTATACATTGCTTTGGGGAAAATGCTGCTGAAATCATTCACATTGGTCAAGCGATCATGCAACAAACCAATGGTGGTAATACTATTGAGTATTTCGTAAATACAACCTTTAACTACCCAACAATGGCTGAAGCATTTCGTGTTGCAGCATTAAATGGATTAAATAGATTATTTTAATCCATTTACTAAATGGGTAATTACTGTAGTTACATAGCTTATAAATTGAGTTATGTAACTTATCGCTGTCTATTAAGTAACTAGTGATCTAGATTATTGAAAATAACACACAAAAATTAATCTCGTAAGAAATGGCAATGACTAATAAAATGTTTTTTATGACAAGCTTAATATTATTTAGCTGCTTCAGTGTTGTTGCTGAGAATTATAGTATTTATCTAGTGCGACACGCAGAGAAATTGGATAAGTCTGCAGATCCAAATTTAAGTGAATGTGGTAATCAACGTGCTCACCAATTAGCTAAAATCTTAGCGAAAACCAACATATCTGCAATATATAGCACAAAATATCAAAGAACGATGCAAACTGCAGCGCCGACAGCTAGATTACAGCAACTAACAATCAAAAATTACAACCCAAATGATTTAAAGAAACTATCTAACCAATTACAACAAGATAGAATGAATGCCCTTATTGTTGGCCATAGTAATACTACCCCCGTCTTAGCAGGCTTTTTAGCCCAACAAAAAATAGCACCATTAACAGAAGATGATTACCAGTATTTATATCAAGTGCAATTTTTGAATGAACAACCAATGTTAACTATCTTACAGCAACCTATAAATTGCCAAACACATAAAATTGCTAACTAACTGCCCTTATTAAAGCAGTCATGATTGTTTTTCTTAAAAAAAAGGGGGGAGATATAATTTATATCTCCCCCCCCTCTTAATTAAAAGCCAGATGAATTAAAGCATATAATTTTTTGGCATAGGTAAAGCAGCGACACCAGAATCAATCGCCGCTTGTGCGACAGCTCTAGCAACAGTCGCTAACAAACGTGAATCCATTGGTTTTGGAATAATATAATCTTTACCAAAACTTAATTCTTTTTCACCACTCGCAATTAACACTTCATTAGGAACAGGTTCTTTCGCCAACGTACGAATAGCATGTACAGCGGCAATTTTCATTTCATCATTAATAGTACGAGCACGAACATCTAACGCACCACGGAAAATGAATGGAAAGCATAGAACATTGTTTACTTGGTTTGGATAATCACTTCGCCCCGTAGCAATGATCAGATCCTCTCTAGCAGCGAGTGCATCTTCAGGTTTAATTTCAGGATCAGGATTTGAACAAGCAAAAATAACAGGTTTAGGTGCCATTAATTTAACTTGCTCTTGTGATAATAAATTAGGACCAGAAACACCAACAAATACATCAGCACCAGTAATAGCATCTTCTAAAGTACGTTTGTCAGTGTTATTAGCAAATAGCTTTTTATACTCATTTAAATCATCACGGCGCGAATGTATAACACCCTTAGTGTCTAACATATAAATTTTTTCTCGTTGTGCACCACACTTAATCAACAATTCCATACAAGCAATCGCGGCAGCACCAGCACCTAAACAGACAATATTTGCTTGATTGATATCTTTACCTTGAATATCCAAAGCATTCATCATGCCTGCTGCAGTTACAATAGCAGTGCCATGCTGATCATCATGAAACACAGGAATTTTACAACGCTCAATTAATGCTTTTTCAATAGCAAAACATTCTGGTGCCTTAATATCTTCGAGGTTAATACCACCAAAGGTATCAGCAATATTCGCTACCGTATTAACAAACTCTTCAACCGTTTTATGTTTTACTTCAATATCAAAAGAGTCAATATTAGCAAAACGTTTAAATAATAATGACTTACCTTCCATCACTGGCTTTGATGCCATTGCACCTAAATTGCCTAAGCCTAAAATGGCAGTGCCATTAGTGATAACAGCGACAGTATTTCCCTTTGCAGTGTATTTATAAACATCGTCAGGATTATCTGCTATTGCTCTTACTGGCTCTGCAACTCCTGGACTATAAGCTAGTGATAAATCTTCACTCGTTTCCGCTGCCGTAGTTAATGCTACGCTAATTTTTCCTGGCGTTGGTAAAGAATGGTAATCAAGTGCTTGTTGACGAAGATCTGACATTATTGTTTCCTAGTGCATTAGTGGTTAAATTATAAATAACACTTATTTATTATTATGTTTTTTCTAGTGTATTGCATTGCTTATTAGTTTATCAAGACCATTTAACTATATAGAATTGCTGTAAGCTTTATTAAACATAAACTTTATCAAGCAATTAATCATATTATTTAACTAAATAACGAACATTAGAACAGGGTATTATTAGTGATAACAGAGCTTATGACTGCAGAATAGATTGCACAAAGGCTGACAACAATTTACTTGAACTCCTCCCTCGCTTAATGGCAGCAACAGTTAGGGTTAAAAATTTGCTTTTATCAGCTAGAGCTAGACTTAGAAATTGTACCAATTTCATTTTATTAAGTTGTGTTTGAGTTGAGGAATAAAA
>NZ_JAUOPW010000048.1:0-7685 GCF_030547795.1 Colwellia sp. 5_MG-2023
ATAGATAAACTTTTCAGCAACTAGGTGCTTCAAAGAACGCGTATAATAGCTATAATTATATAAGCTAGCAACCGTTTTCTTCTTCCTTTTCACTAGGAAGCCTAAAAGCTATAGTTCAAAATCGCCAAAATCTAACGCTTTGTCATCAGATAAAGTTATTTTTTTAGGTTCATCTAACAATGAAGGCTGCTCTACCTGCTGCTCTGGTAAAGTTTTAGCTACTTCAATAGCTTTCGGATTTTCTTTATTTTTTTGACGCTTTTTACGCTGAATACAGCGTTTGATTACTTTTTGTTTTGTATCGTTATCAAGATGAACCCATTCTTTTCTTTCTTCACGCGTACGCATGCAGCCAAGGCAATAGCCCTTTTCATTCGATTGACATACTTCCACACAAGGACTTGGAATATCAAAGAACTCTAGCTGCATTTTTGTTAAACCTTATATAAGAAGACCTTATAACATCAAAAAAGAATCCTTCTAGCCTAGCTTATCTGTTGCTATATGATATTCAGGATCTTCAATCACATTTACTTCAACTAAGTCTCCTGCTTTTTCTAATAACACCTGGCACTCTTGACTTAAATGTTTTAAATGCAATTTTTTACCTTTAGCAAGATAACGTTCAGCTAAAGTATCAATAGCCTCTATTGCCGAATGATCAGCAACACGAGAGCGTTTGAATTCAATCACAACATCATCACTGTCCTTTTCAACATCAAATTGCTCCAAAAAGGTCGAAACAGAACCAAAGAAAATAGGACCAATCACTTCATAAACAGTTGAACCTTGTTCATCAGTATTACGATTAACTTTTATTCGTTTAGCATGTTCCCAAGCAAAAACTAATGCAGAAACAATAACACCTACTACCACAGCTATTGCTAAATCAGTAGCAACGGTAACACCAGATACCAGTACGATAACAAAAGCATCAGCTTTAGGTACTTTTTTCAATATACGGAAGCTTGACCATTCAAAAGTACCAATAACAACAATAAACATAACCCCAACTAACGCAGCTAACGGGATCATTTCAATTAAACCTGAAGCAAATAAAATAAAGCCAAGTAATGCAATAGCCGCAGTTATACCAGAAGCTCGGCCTCTACCACCAGAATTTACATTGATCATAGATTGCCCAATCATGGCACACCCCCCCATACCACCAAAGAAACCAGTTACCGTGTTAGCAGCTCCTTGAGCAACACACTCTTTATTACCTTGACCACGAGTTCCAGTTAGCTCATCAATAAGTGTTAAGGTTAATAGCGATTCAATTAAACCAATAGCGGCAAGTACCAGTGCAAAAGGTAAGATAATTTTTAAGGTTTCAAGATTAAAAGGTACATTCGGAATAGAAAATTGTGGCAAACCACCAGCAATAGAAGCCGTTGGGTCGTTAGTCATATCACGTAAAAAATCCACCACTGTACGGGTATCTAGCCCTAAACTCTGTACTAATACAGTAACAACAACAATAGCTACCAGTGATGAAGGTATTGCCCTAGTTAATTTAGGTAAAAAATGGATAATCGCCATTGTTAATAAGATTAACCCTGCCATTATCATCATTGGAGTGCCTTGAAGCCACTCTAATTCGCCTGCACTATTAGTAACTTTAAATTGGCCAAGTTGTGCTAAGAAAATAACAATCGCTAAACCATTAACAAATCCCAACATTACAGGGTGCGGTACCAAGCGAATAAACTTACCTAATTTAAATAGTCCGGCCAGTATTTGCAGCAACCCGGTTAAGACAACCGTAGCAAAAAGGTATTCAACCCCATGAATAGCCACTAAACTAACCATAACAACAGCCATAGCACCTGTTGCCCCTGAAATCATTCCTGGTCGGCCACCGAATATAGCAGTAATTAAGCCAACCATAAAAGCAGCATATAGTCCAACTAAAGGCTCTACACCGGCAACAAAAGCAAAAGCGACAGCTTCTGGCACCAAAGCTAAAGCGACGGTTAAGCCCGACAAAACATCATTTCTCAGGTTTGACACTTTACTGGTATGTAATTCAAACATTTTTATCTCATTGGTTATATTGAATACGTTGGTATAAACGTATTCATGAAGTTAAGAACAGCGAAGACACCTAAAGCTAACAAGCTTAGATATATACAGAGTTTCAGTTAGATTTAAGGCGCGAGAATACTATAGATCTAATGTGAAAAAGTCAATATATGCTTGTTTTTAGAACGATATTAGCTCCGTTACATAGCATGTATTATTTATAAGTTAAATAGCCTAGTCTTTAACTGGTACTTTTACCTTAAAGCTACTACCTTGCTCGGTTTCAAGTAGTTTAATTGTTCCACCTAATTTAGTATTAACCAAATTAAAAACAATATTCAAGCCTAAACCAGAGCCACCTTGTCCACGCTTTGTTGTAACAAATGGATCAAATATACGCTTTTCAAGTGCATCAGGCACACCCTTACCATTATCACTATAAAGCAATGTTAAATAACCATTATTTTTAGTGAATTCTATTGAGATTTCCCCTTCAATTCGCTCTTCAAACCCGTGGATATGAGAGTTCATTAGGAAGTTCGTTAATATTTGATTCCAAGCACTCGGGTAAGTTATTAAGCTAATGTCTTTATCGACCTCAATATTAATAGTATATTTTTTCTGTTTAAAGAGTGTTTTAACCGTGTTTACTACATCGTAAACATGTTGAGATAAATTAATATTAACTTCAGGATCCGTATGCTGTTCAACAGCAACCGATTTAAAACTTCGAATAAGCTCCACTGATTTATTTAAACTACGCTCAATTATTTGCTCGTATTCCATCAATAAGCTTAATGTTTCGGTAAGAAATGATTTCGTTAACTCCTGTGACTCAATGGCTTCTTGCAGAGCTTCAACTTTTTCTTTTAATGCGGTGATTGATGTAACACAAATCCCTAGTGGCGTATTTACTTCATGAGCAACACCCGCCACTAACTGACCAAGAGATGCCATTTTCTCAGATTGTACTAATTGATCTTGTGCTAATGTTAAATTGTCGAAAGAACTTTGTAATTGTTGATTACTTTGCTCTAATTTAGCCGTTCTATCATGAACTTTAACTTCTAATTCACCATTTAACGCTAGCAAAGCGTTTTCCGCATCTTCCAGCTTAAATATTTCATCCTTCAGCTTAATGCGCATACTATTTATCGCACGTACCAAATAATCTAACTCATCTTCTTTTTGTGGCCTATTAGACAGAACTAACTCTTTATCTAAATTATAACTAGCAAGTTCTTGAGTATAGTGAGTAATTTGAACTAAGTGTCTAACAACGATTTTATTGACGATAATAATAATAATAAAAGTTAAAATGAATATCTTAATAAACTCAGCTGCTAATATAAATCCAGCTTGTTGCCATAATCGATGATAAATATCTTGATAAGTGCCGTAAACTTGTAAGGTCCCTACGTGTTTACCTTCAAATTTTATTGGATATTCAACAAACTTTTTAACCGTGAAACTACCATCACCATATTCATATAAATAATCAAAATCATTTTTAACCACAACTAAGCCGATATCGGGTAAATCAACAATACCCTGTACTTGTTGTGCGACTAAAGGCTCATTAAAATCCCACAAACTAGTAGCGATAGATGGTATATAACTTTTTTCTATATTTTTAAAGCGCTGTTCTAATAGCTCTACGTCATATTGGAAAGAGGAATAAAGTTGAACAATGGTTGAAAATACAGAAACAAGCGTACTGCATAATAAAATATAAACTAATAACCGCTTGGTAAGTTTGTCATTGATTTTTACTGCTTTATTCATTAATGCTGCTCATTGACATTATTTTTCATCCATAAACCTTAATTTAAGGTGTGTTAATGATAAAAGTCAATGTAAACAATTATAAATAATAAGGCGAAAATAAAATAATCACGTAAAACCCCTTTGCACTAAATAAAAGAGAAGGAATTTATTAATAAGCATCGAACACAAAGAGTATTTTTAAAGTAATATTGAAACGTGTTTACAATCCTGGCAAGACAACTAAAATAATCAGATATTTTACTGTTAAAAGTTGTTACTATCCTTTCATAATTATTACATGAGAAAATAAATGCAAATTATAGCTGTACTTGCCCTAGCCATAATGGTGTGGTTAATTTGGCAATTAATTAAAGCTAAGCGTTTTACACGCTTTAAGCAAAAGATTGAGGATGAACTAAAAGAGCAGGTTATCGCGAGTATTATTGAAGAAATGGCAGAAAGCCGCAGTGATATATTTCCAAATAACGAATATCACCAAGAGGCAACAATATATTACTGGTGCCAATATAAAAGTCGCATATTGCATGCAGCCTTACAACGAGAAATAATTACAGAGCAATGGCTTAAAGATTCAGGTAACTTACGTAATGCACAACACTTGTTCTTTGTTGAAAGTAAGTACTTACCTTCAACAAAGAATACATAAATAGAAACACTACATTTTAGAAAATTGAATATCCCAAACACCATGACCTAAACGGTGACCACGGCTTTCAAATTTAGTTAGTGGTCTTGAGTCTGGACGTGGAACATAATCATTAGTATCAGATAAGTTCTTATAGCCTTGTGAATTTTGCATATCTTCAAGCATACACTCTGCATAATTCTCCCAGTCTGTCGCCATATGGAAAACCCCACCAACTTTTAGCTTTTTACGAATAGCTTCAACAAAATCAGCTTGTACAATACGGCGTTTATGATGTTTCTTTTTATGCCAAGGATCAGGAAAAAATAACTGTACTGTAGTCAGGCTATTCTCAGGAATACAATCAGCTAAAATCTCAATGGCATCATGCTCATATACTTTTAAGTTTTCAACCCCTTCTTCAGCTGCTAAAGAAATACAAGCCCCTACACCAGGTTTATGTACCTCAACACCAATAAAGTTTAATTCTGGTGCTGCCTTAGCCATTTCAACTAATGATTTTCCCATGCCAAAACCAATTTCTAAAACGACAGGATTATCATTGCCAAATAATGCCTCTACATCAATTAAACCATCACTGTGATTTAACCCCATAGTTTGCCAATGGTCATTTAAAGCACGTTCTTGCCCTTTAGTTAAACGACCTTCACGCTTAACAAAGCTACGTACTTTACGAATGTACTTACCTTCTTTTTCCGCTTCCTCTATCGTTTTGTGAATGCGGTTTTCATTTTCTTTTTCAGTCATTTTTCTATCTTTCTATTTGATTTAAAGCAATAAACGCTGGCATCTCTAGCATCAAGGAGTAAATAAAACATTTCAAGCTAAGTATTAAGCATATTTGCCACTTATTGCACCATGTAAAAATGTTTTTAAATAACTTTAGGCTATTCAGCCCACCATACATCGTAAAGTTCACTCACTGCTACTGCAGTAGCACCGTTATCGGTTAACCATTTTTCAACCGCAGCTCTATGTTCATTTGTACATGAACCTAGTTTTTGTGTGCAAATTAAACCATGCCACAACGTATCACCTTCACCACCAAAACCTAATCCGTTCGGTTGAATCACTTCACTAAAGAATTTATCAATAAATGCATCAAGTTCATCGCTAGTTATGCCTTCATTTAGTTTCCAAGCAACGTCAAAACCTAATTCTTTAAACTCATCAACTCTTAATTTTTTACGTATACGCTGACTTCGGTTCTTTGCATCAACTTTCATGGCATAGCCTTAATAATAGTTACTAAAAATAATTACCGCTATTATACAGATTTCATCCCAAGCAATAAAACTAATTTATTCAACTATCACTTTCTTTAAAAACAAACTCTTTTGAGTCAATCAAAATAATTAGTTACACTGCGCTTACATACTTAAAAGTGAAGTTTATTACCATCAATACTCCAATTTCCACTCCCTTAAAAAAAGATGTAAATATATCCACAGCATCTGCTAAGCAGTTTGCAGCTCAAGTAGTTACTTGGTATCACCATCAAGGCAGAAAACACTTACCGTGGCAGCAAAATAAAACGCCATACAGTGTTTGGGTGTCTGAAATAATGCTTCAGCAAACCCAAGTAGCAACGGTTATTCCATATTACCAACGTTTTATGGAGAGCTTTCCCACCATAACTAGCTTGGCTAATGCAGATGAAGACAATGTACTACACCATTGGACAGGTTTGGGCTATTACGCCAGAGCACGTAATTTACACAAAGCAGCTAAGCTCATTGTAAGTGAGCATAAAGGTATTTTTCCTGAAAATATTGAACAGGTAATTGCACTACCAGGTATAGGACGCTCAACTGCTGGTGCAATTCTAAGTTTATCGTTAAATCAATACCACCCTATTCTTGATGGTAATGTAAAGCGTGTATTAGCTAGAAATTATTTAGTAGAAGGCCATAATGGCTTAGCTAAATTTGACAAAGCACTATGGCAATTAAGTGAAATTTTAACACCTGCTACCGATACTGGTTTTTATACCCAAGCCATGATGGATTTAGGTGCAACTGTGTGTACTCGAAGTAAGCCAACATGTGAAGTATGCCCAGTACAAACAAGTTGCTTAGCAATGGCTAGTAATCTACAAGCTGAATTTCCTCAAAAAAAACCTAAGAAAAAAATTCCTGAAAAAAATACCATTATGGTTATTCCTAGAATAACAACGCCAACAAGCGATAGTGTATTAATGGAAAAACGCCCTCCAGCAGGTATTTGGGGAGGTTTATGGTGTTTTTATGAAGTAAGTGACAAAGATGATATTAATAGTTTATTGCAATCATTAGGCTTACAGGCCACAACCACAGAAAATTCATGGCAAGAATTAGTCACCTTTAGACATACCTTTAGTCATTTCCATCTGGATATTTCTCCTATTATAATTGACTGTATTCAAGTAACGTCCAATTCACATTCTCAGTGCAGTAATCAGGAAATTAATACTCAAGAAGTTAGCGAACCTAGAAAACAAAAATGGTATGATTTACACAGCGAAGCTAGCGTAGGTTTAGCTGCATCAACAAAAAAACTTATTGGCTTACTTCAAAATAACTAGCACTGTCTAGATAATGCCAATAATAAACGTCACGAAAACCTTATAACTAACAAGAGAGAATTATGAGCCGCACAGTTTTTTGTCAGAACCTAAAAAAAGACGCAGAAGGTCTTGGATTTCAACTATACCCAGGTGAAGTGGGTAAACGTATTTTTGATAATATCTCTAAAGAAGCTTGGGGACATTGGCAAAAGAAGCAAACAATGCTGATTAATGAAAAGAAAATGAATATGATGAATGCTGACGATCGCAAGTTTTTAGAAAGCGCTATGGTTGCTTATCTATTTGACGGTCTAGAGCCAGACATCGAAGGTTATGTTCCTCCTTCATCAAAATAACCCATATTTTTTCGTATCGTCATTATATTATCGCCAATAAACAAAGTTAAAAGTTATTGGTAATGATGAAAATGAAGCCTAATTAATATTTTTAGCTAGAAAATATATATGGCGCTTCACTTAATAAATTCATTACCATATTCATTTTAGCAGACAAGTTATTATTAAAAAGCCACTGTAATAGTTAAATAAACAGCAGTAAGCGTAAAAAAACAGCAAACAAACCTTTTTAATGAAAAACTTATAAAAAAACAGTTGACGAACAAAGAGAAAAACAGTCTAATAGCGCTCGTCTTAACGAGGTAACGAAAACACTTCGAAAAGC
>NZ_JAUOPW010000049.1:0-5461 GCF_030547795.1 Colwellia sp. 5_MG-2023
CGTGTTGAATATCAACCAAGATATTTCATCTTGGGCTTGGCTACCTAGGCGTATATATAAAGTTTCGGCCATTAATTTCGTCCTACGGTGCGACTGAGCACATTGATATATTTATTCTCGGTTATTTTCATTACTGAGTTCATGGCATAATAACTTTCATTAAAACTAGCGCTCGCTTTCAGGTTAAAATATTCGCTATCAATAGCAAAGCTGTCTTTTTTATCATTGAAGTTTTCAATTTGTACAACCGTTGGTAAATTGTAAAAAGTATCGAGCGAGTCAAAACCTTTTTCACCTCTGGCACTTAATACGTCTTGTGCTTGTTCTAATGTTGAGCCAAGTAACGCTTGCAATAATTCAACGTGTTCACTGTCGATAGTGTTAATGTTCACTTGGTGTAATTCACTGCCAGGAATAACGCAAACATAAGGCTTAATCGCATTTATAATAGCAGGAGTAAAATGCTCAACTACCCTTAACTCATTAACACTGGCTAAATAATTATTGGCTGCAAGATAAGGAAATTCACGTGAAGCATAATCATTATCTTCTGCGCCACCGGCACTACTGATACTGGTATCAGCATCTAGCCAATCAGTAAGAGCATCTGCCATTGATTCAGCTTCAAATTGACTCACATTTTCTAGCTGTAAATTAATTAACAGTGCTTCAAAGGCAAGACGAGCAGGGGCTTTGTTTTCCTCTTGATTTCTGTTGTTTCGGCTACTTGTGTTTTCGCTTTCTTCAAATGGGGCGCGTAAGGCATTTAAGTTCAAACAGCTTTGTAGATCGGTGATTTCACCTGTTATTTCACCAAAATCGACCGGAAAGGTATTTTCACCTCCTGCCCAAGCTTGACTTAAGTTGGTAACATTTGGCTCTGCTTGGAAAACTTTAATTAATACTCTTTTAGTAAAAGCTTCTGCACCCATGGCATACCAATAAGCTTGTTGGTTAAAGCTAACATTAGCACTTCGTTGCATTTGTACCTGCAAGCGCGCCGTCATTTGGCTAGCAATAACCGCACAAAGTGCAACAATAAGCATTACTGTTATTAGCGCGACACCTTGCTGCTTGTGTAACCTTTTTAAATTTATCATCACGAGCCCAAACCTAATGCTCTGTTCGATGTCGTTTGAAGCTGCCCATCACCAGGCACTAAATATTGACGTCGTATAAGGCCATAATCTTTTGTGTCGATTTCAATGGCTATTGCCAAAGGTAAAGTCTCCTTTTCCCAAAGTTCTAGCCAGTCTTTCCCATCATAATATTCAAAATTTATCTCGGTAACATCATGAATCAAAGGTCTTACTTTGGGTTCTTCACCCACCACGGAATCAACAAAGTTGAAATGTAAACGTTCAAGGGTTTCTTCAGTTATTCTATAAGCTACCGCTTGCATATCACTACGGGGTAATAATAACCCAGGGTTAGTCCAACCGTTTCTTACAAAGGCAATAACTTGCTCTTCGTTTTCGAAACCCCCACTATCAGTTTGTATTAAACGTGTTTGTGGTGCTTCGCCATTAAGGCGCATAGTACGGCGTGAAATTTGAGTAAAGTCACGTTCTATAATTAAAAAAGCGCGTTGTAGCTCATTCTGTCGGGCACTATGTTTTTTCGCCATTTCATCACCGGATAATACCGAGTTAAAAATAGTGAAGCTAGATAAACTAATAATTGAAAATATAGCAATAGCAATGAGTACTTCTAGTAAAGTAAATCCTTTATTAGAAGTAGTATTGAGTTGTGCGCGTATTCTGGGGCTAGATAGCATTAGGATTCCACCTTAGAAACAAAGGTGGTTAAACTACTTACGGCTAATTCATCATCTGGATCTTTTCTAATTTCTATTACAACAGAGCGCATATCATTATCTGTGGTTTTAATTACTTTTTTATGCCAGTACCAAGTTCTACCAGCAAGTTTTACTTCACCTTTAACATTGTTTTTGGGCGGCCAGGTTTTATCTAGATTTACCGCAACTAGTTGGTTTGAAGCAACCCAATCGGCAAACATTTTAGTTTCTAGATAACCCATGTTTCTGGCATTGTTACTGGCAGTACTGAGTAATGCGATACCTGCAATTGAAAAAACCGCTAAAGCTAGCATCACTTCGATAAGGGTGAAACCAAGTGATCTTGTCTTACTCTTATTTACGTTTTGTTGCTGTAAAATATTAGCCTTGGTGTTTTTTATGTTTAATGACTTAATCATCTAACACTGGCCCTTCAATTGTTAATGGTGTGCTATATAGCCCGCTGACTCGATAGGCTAAATCAGATAAATCTTCATTAAGTGAAGCTTCATCGGTAAAGTAAAAGGTAAGACTAAAAGGTGTGATGTCACCGCCAGATAAAATATAGACTTGTGGTGTTAATTTGTCTTCATCTTTGGCTTCTTTCGCTTTTTCAATAGCGTCAAAAGAAAGGTAACCTTCTTCTTCCGAGGCGAATACGGATGAGTCAAACAGCAACGGCTCTTCAATGGGTAGATCGTCTAATGCTAAGGTAAAGGTCACCCCTTCAGGTAACTCTTGCACTGCTAGCCAATCTTGTTCAGGTATTTCACTCCATTTTTCGCCGTCATAGCCAAGAAATTGATAACTGTTTTCATTAAGGTATAAACCCAGTTCAATATTATTGAGTAAGCCGTAATTTGCAGCACTTTCAAACAGCGTTGAAAATTCTTGGCTTACTTTTTTTAAAGTATCTTCTGGATGCTTTGTAGAGAAGTTAAATTGCACCGCTGAAATTATTAAGCCAATTAATGCAATCACCACCAATACTTCAAGTAAGGTAAAACCTTTATTTTTTGTGGTAAATGTTCTCTTCAAAATAATACTCATCCGTTTACGTTATGCTTTCTTATTAACTTAAGTAATTTAATTACTGATAGTCGCCTAAATTCCAATTACCAATATCATCTTCAGTGCCAACTTCTCCGTCTGGACCGGCAGTAAATACATCCATTTTCCCGTGTTCACCTGGGTTTAATAAAAAGTATTCATTACCCCACGGATCTTTAGGAAGACGTTTTACATAACCACCGTCAGGAAAACGACGTGGAATAGGCTCAATATCAGTTTGCTGGGTTAATGCTTCTAAGCCTTGCTCTGTACTTGGATAATCGTAATTATCTAATTTATACATGCTTAACGAGTTTTCTAACGCAGTAACATCTTGTACTGCTTTTTGTAATTTAGCCGTGTCTTGGCTACCCATTAAATTAGGGACCACAACACTTAACATCATGCCGATAATAACAATTACCACCATAACTTCTAACAAGGTAAAGCCTTGTGCTTTTTTTTGTGTGTGTTTTAAACTTTTATTAATCATTATTTTTCCTAATTACCTTTATAAATTTAACATTTTCATTCTGTTATCTCTCATTATTAGGCGAATAAATTCGCCCCTACGATGATGATAATCACCCCTTTTGTGGGGCTTATTTTTTATCTGGCGAATAAATTCGCCCCTACGGTGATAATAATCACCCCTTTTGTGGGGCTTATTTTTTATCTGGCGAATAAATTCGCCCCTACGGTGATAATAATCAACCCCTTCATATTACGTTTTTGTAGGGGCGACTTCAGTCGCCTGCACTCATTATTAGGCGAATAAATTCGCCTCTACAGTGATAATAACCAATTCCTTCATATTCCGTTTATCCACCAACAAAGGTGTTTAATTTCAATATAGGCTCTAATATGGCCATTACGATAAATAAAACAACCCCTGCCATGCCTACCATCAATGCAGGTTCAAATGCTTTTAATGAAATATTCATCAATGCTTCAAATTCGTTATCTTGGTTGTCGGCTGCGCGTCCTAACATTTGCTCGATTTGTCCACTTTTTTCACCACTGGCGATCATATGCAACATCATTGGTGGAAATAATTTCGTTTGTTCAAGCGATAAGTGTAGGCTTGAGCCTTCACGTACTTTATCTGACGCTAATTTTACTTGCTGTTTTATGTACAAGTTGTCGAGTACTTCACCTGAAATTTTCATACTTTCTAATAACGGCACTGCACTCGCTGATAATATACTTAAGGTTCTTGCAAAACGTGCCGTATTAAGACCTTTAGCTACTTTACCAATACCGGGTAAGTAGATCAGTCTTTGATGGAAAATCATCAAATACTTTGGTTTTTTCAATACATTGGACACTATCAACATAAGTGCGGCAATGAATAAAATGATGAACAGGCCATTCGCTTGTAAAAACTCACTACTGGCAATTAAAAACTTAGTTGAGCCAGGTAAGTTTGCACCCATATGCTCAAATTGCCCTACGATTTGTGGCACTACTTTGGTTAATAATATTGCGATAACCCCAATAGCAACCACTGTCATAATGACAGGATAAACTAAGGCTTGGATAAGTTGAGAACGCATTTGTTCTCGTTTTTCTGTGTAATCAGCTAAGCGATTTAATACTTTATCTAAGTGACCAGATTTTTCACCAGCTGCAACCATCGCGCGATATAAGTGATTAAATACTTTCGGGTATTCAGCGAGGCTTTCTGCTAAACCATAACCTTCGGTTACCTTGGTACGAACCCCCATAATCATACTTTTAATACGATTTTTTTCACCTTGCTCAGCAACGGCTATTAAGGACTCTTCTAATGGCAATCCAGATTCTACTAAGGTTGCTAGCTGACGAGTAATTAACGACAATTCAGCAGCAGATACTTTTCCTGTGCCTTTACTTTTGCCTTTACCCGAGCTTGCCTTTCCTGTTTTACTTTTATTATGAGTAAGGGTAGGGGTTACTTCCGTAGGCATTAACCCTTGTTCACGCAATAATGCGCGGGCTTGCCTTGGGGTATCACCTTCAATAACACCTTTTTTATTTTTCCCTCGGCTATCAACCGCAAGGTAATCAAATGCTGCCATATGTTTTAATCATTTCTTGTTGTTTGTAAATGTGCCATTAATCTTCTCGCGTAACGCGCAATACTTCTTCCAGCGTTGTTTGCCCCAACATGACTTTATCAAAGCCATCACGTCTAATTGACGCAGTGTTGGTGCGTATATATTTCTCGATGCCTTGCTCACCATGCCCATTATGAATAAGCTCACGTACAGTATCATCAACCACTAATAATTCATGAATACCGGTTCTGCCGCGATAACCTTTAAAGTTACATTCTTTACACCCTTTAGGGTGATAAATGACTTGTTGGTTATCTTTAGGTAAACCAAGTAACGCACACTCTTCTTCACTAGGTAAGTGACTTTCTCTACAATGTGGACAAAGCGTTCTTACTAAGCGTTGTGCAAGTACGCCCAATAAACTAGACGATAATAAAAACGGCTCTACGCCCATATCTTCCATTCGCGTTATTGCCCCTGCTGCGGTATTGGTATGCAAGGTTGATAACACTAAATGACCGGTTAAACTGGCTTGTACACCAATTTGTGCCGTTTCTAAATCTCGAATTTCACC
>NZ_JAUOPW010000005.1:0-193525 GCF_030547795.1 Colwellia sp. 5_MG-2023
CAGTTGAAAAAATTCGTCATTGATTGTGCGATCAAACCTGATGGAGGCCGACTACAAGGTAAGGATGTACAATATTACATTGCTCAAGAGTTTGGTGTTATACCAATTCCATCTTAAATTGTTCCCACTTCAATCCAATTTCTACTACACATTTTCGTTACTCGCTTAGCATCACTAACGAATGAGTTCCATGCATCTGAGCAAGCACCCAGGATGTCATCATATCCCTTAAAACACTTGTTCGCTAAATGATGTTGACGCAATCAACTCCATACTTGTTCTATTGGGTTAAACTGGTCGATTAATTAATCCGTTTGATATTATTAAGTTTTTCAGCTTTTTGAAAATAGTAGGCTTTTAAAGTTAGTGTGGCTACTTGGACTTTAATATTTATGAGTGTTATGGATAAAAGATGAGTACAGGGGAAATCATCCATGATTAACAATCCCTGTTTTTCTCATCCATCAGTAGCTTCATGCCACCTAGCTTAATCCTTCAAGCCTCCATAACAAGTTATTCCTACTTGTGTTGTTACCAACATTTAAAGCATAGGACAAAAATTATTAATTGCCAATTTTTTTTGTGTATTTTTTGTACGTTTTTTAGTTTGGTTTTACTAAGTATAGATGGAGTGAATAATGAGGAGGAGTTTTTATAGAGTGTTTAAATAGTTACATAACAAATTAGATTACGTTAATGCTAAATGTAATCTAATTTGTATAATATCAGTCTTTATAAAATAGCGTTGAGAAGCCTAAACAACACCTTGCTCTAACATGGCATCAGCTACACGTTTAAAACCAGCTATATTTGCGCCTAATACCAGATTACCGGGTTGGCCAAACTCGATTGCTGTTTGGTGGGCAGTTTCAAAAATATTTTTCATAATAATTTGTAATTTTTGATCGACTTCTTCGAATGACCAGGTTTGCATACTTGCGTTTTGTGCCATTTCTAATTGGCTTGTTGACACCCCTCCTGCATTAGCTGCTTTACCTGGACCATAAGAAATTTTAGCATCAATGAGTGTGTTTATGGCATCTTGTGTTGAAGGCATATTTGCCCCTTCGCTGACAAGCTGGCATCCATTGGCAATCAATGCTTTTGCATCAGCAAGAGTTAATTCGTTTTGAGTCGCACAAGGGAATGCTGCATCTGCTTTAATACGCCATACGGCATGACCATCACTAGGATATTCTGACGTTGGTATAAATTTAGCATCGTTATGTTCGGTTAAATAAGCTTCTAGACTTTTTCTGGATTTTTCTTTCAATTGTTTCACTAACGTTAAATCAATACCAGATTCATGAAAAATAGTACCGGTAGAGTCGGTACAAGTAATAGGTGTCGCTCCTAACTGATAAAGTTTTTCCATTGCATATATAGCTACGTTACCAGAGCCTGAAACTAGACATTTCTTACTTTTTAAAGATTCATCTTTAATTGAAAGCATATTCTCAGCAAAATAAACGACGCCATATCCTGTTGCTTCTTTACGAACGAGTGATCCACCCCATAATAAACTTTTCCCAGTTAATACCCCTTCATATCTGCCAGTTAATCTCTTATATTGGCCAAACATATAGCCAATCTCTCGCGCTCCTACGCCAATATCGCCCGCTGGAACATCGGTAGTTGGCCCTATATGTCGATATAGCTCGGTCATAAATGATTGGCAAAAACGCATAATTTCATCATCAGATTTTCCTTTAGGGTTAAAGTTTGAACCACCTTTTCCACCTCCAATCGGTAAACCTGTTAAAGCGTTTTTAAAAATTTGTTCAAATCCTAAAAATTTAATAATGCTTGCATTAACACTAGGATGGAATCTTAAACCACCTTTATATGGACCTAAAGCTGAATTGAATTCAATACGGTAGCCTTTATTTACTTGTATCTGACCTTGATCATCTACCCACGGAACACGAAACATTATTTGTCTTTCTGGCTCAACTAAACGCTGAATAATAGCTTGTTGCTGATATAACTTATTACTTTCCAAGATAGGTGCTAATGACTCTAGTACCTCTTCAACTGCTTGGTAAAATTCACACTGCGCTGGACTTGTGTTTTTTAAATCAGAAATTGTTTCATGAATATATGACATATAATTTATCCTTTTAATTATTTATCAGTAAAGGTATACCCAATTATTTTATAGAAAAGGATAGAGATAGGAATATTTGAGGCGTGGCTAAATAAAAATACCGTCTTTACTATGGTAAGGTTTCGTTTTATTGCTGTTATTATCAAAAAATTAATCTTTAAAGTAAATCTATTTTAAGCAATATCCTAGCTCGTTTTGTTCCTAATAAATATACAATTACTGTTAGTGTTTTTATACATTTGTTGAGTAGGGCGGGCTTAGATGTGAATCAAGTTAATCAAATAGGAAGTGTGAATTTCGAAGATACCTTGATTGATATCACAAGCTCTTACTGACTACCCACCAATAAATTTAACTTTATAGCCATTTTTTTCTAAAAGTTCTTTTATTAACTCTCTTTTATCGCCCTGAACTTCAATTGTTTCAGCGACAACACTACCACCTGTACCACAGCTCTTTTTTAATTTACTAGCGAGAGATTTTAACTCTGTGTTATTTAATCCTAAGCCACTAATAACAATTACACCTTTACCTTTTCTGCCTTTGGTTTCTCTACGTACATGGGCAAAGCCATCACTTGGCATTACATTGGCGTTTTGTTTTTTAGCTTTTATACGGCCAGTGTTGGTGGAGTATACTAATGATTCATCTGTATCTGATTGATCATTATCTATATTGACAGGTGCTTTCCCAAAAGCTGAAGCAAGGTCTGCAAGGCTTGAAAGTTTTTCTTTCATTGTAATAAATACCTAGTTAGTTGATATCAAATTGATAAGAGTAGTAAATTGACTGATTTTTTATTTAATCAAGCCTATATTAAAATATTAAATTAAAGAAGTAGATGAAAAAAAACCACTACTAAGAGTGGTTTTATTATAGCAAGTTAAATCTTAAAGGCAGACTTACATTATTTAATATAATGTTTATAACTTACTTTCAAGCTCTGGTAAAGCATCAAATAAATCAGCAACAATACCGTAATCAGCTACTTGGAAAATAGGAGCTTCAGGATCTTTGTTAATCGCTACAATGATCTTTGAATCTTTCATCCCTGCTAAATGTTGAATAGCACCACTAATACCAACAGCAATATATAAGTCAGGAGCAACAATTTTACCTGTTTGACCTACTTGCATGTCGTTAGGTACAAAACCGGCGTCAACAGCAGCACGTGAAGCACCAATTGCTGCACCAAGCTTATCAGCAATACCGTCAAGTAACTTGAAGTTATCGCCATTTTGCATACCACGACCACCTGATATAACAATACTAGCGGCACCTAAGTCTGGACGTTCAGATTTAGTTAGCTCATCACTTACATGGCTTGAATTACCTGCATCAGTCACAGTATCAATTGCAACAACTTCTGCGTTACCGTCTGTAGCTACAGCATCGAAGCCTGTAGAGCGTACTGTGATAACCTTTTTACTATCTAAACTTTGTACTGTCGCAATAGCGTTGCCTGCATAAATTGGTCGAACAAATGTATCACTACTTTCTACTGCAATAATGTCTGAAATTTGTGTTACATCTAATAATGCCGCTACTCGTGGCATAAAGTTTTTGCCTGTTGTTAATGCAGTAGCAATAATGTGTTCATAGTCTGCGGCTAACTCTGTAACTAACAAGCTAACATTTTCTGCCAATTGGTGCTCATAAGCTACATTATCGGCAGCTAAAACTTTACTAACCCCATTAACTTTAGCCGCAGCATCAACAACGCTTTGGCAATTATAACCAGCTACTAATAATGTAATGTCGCCACCAATCGCTTGAGCGGCGGCAACTGTTTTTAAGGTTTCAGCCTTTAATGTGCTGTTATCGTGTTCTGCAAATACTAAAATACTCATGAGATCACCTTGGCTTCATTTTTTAATTTTTCTACTAATTCATCAATAGTTTCAACAACAATACCTGCTTGACGCTCTGCTGGTGGTGTTACTTTTAGTAACTTAGTACGTGGCGATAAATCAATGCCAAAATCAGCGGCGTTTTTAACGTCTAATGGTTTACGTTTTGCTTTCATAATATTAGGTAATGATGCATAACGAGGCTCATTTAAACGTAAATCAGTTGTTACGATAGCGGGCATGTTCAGTGCTAGTGTTTGTAAACCACCGTCAATTTCACGAGTAACATTTACTTTATCGCCATCAATTTTCACTTCAGAAGCAAAAGTACCTTGTGGCATACCAGTAAGAGCCGCTAACATTTGACCAGTTTGATTGTTATCACTATCAATTGCTTGTTTACCTAAAATAACTAATTGAGGTTGCTCTTCTTCAACAATTTTTTGTAAAAGTTTAGCGATATTTAATGAGTCTAAATTTTCATCTGTTTCAATTTGAATAGCACGATCTGCGCCTAACGCTAATGCGGTACGCAATTGTTCTTGACAAGATTTATTGCCAACAGAAACGGCTATAACTTCTGTTGCAACACCAGCTTCTTTTAAACGAACAGCTTCTTCTACTGCTATTTCACAAAATGGGTTGATTGCCATTTTTACATTAGCAAGATCAACATTGGAGTTATCAGGTTTTACACGAACCTTGACGTTATAATCAATTACACGTTTTATTGGAACTAATATTTTCATCGTTGCCTCTGGTTTTTTTTATTCAGTATAGTAATTAATTCTGCATGAAAATTAATTTAGTAAAAGACTAAGTTATATCGTAATTGTCATTTGTAAAAAGATTACTATTGCTTGACGTAAACGTCAACGTAATCTTAGTTAAAACTTTCAAAGTAGGATACACTATCTTTAACCTCTGAAGTGATTATAGTTTTTTAAACAGCTAACCAATTTGTAGTATAGTAGAAAAGGCTAATTTAACTACAGTAAAGGTTTTTCTAAGAAAATACCGCCTTGCTTGGCAACTGTTAATAAGATAATATCAAACACCTGTTTTAATATCAAACAACTGTTTGAATTTTTATAAATAAAATAATATTGGGAGATACCATGGAACGTGAATCGATGGATTTTGACGTAGTAATTGTTGGCGCAGGCCCAGCTGGCTTGTCTACTGCATGTCGTTTAATGCAATTAGCACAAGAGAAGCAACAAGAACTAATGGTGTGTGTAGTGGAGAAAGGCTCTGAAGTTGGCGCACATATTCTTTCAGGTGCAGTGTTTGAACCAAAAGCTTTAAATGAACTATTTCCTGATTGGCAAGATAAAGGTGCTCCTTTAACAACTAAAGTGACTGGCGATGATATTTATTTATTAAATAGTGACAGTAATGGTATTAAGCTACCCGGGTTTTCAGTCCCTAAAACAATGCATAATGATGGAAACTATATTGTTAGTATGGGAAATGTATGTCGTTGGCTAGCAGAGCAAGCTGAACAATTAGGTGTAGAAATATTTCCAGGTTTCCCTGCGCAAAGTGTTATTTATAATGACGACGGTAGTGTTGGCGGTATTATTACAGGTGATATGGGCTTAGATGCTCAAGGGAATGAAAAAGATTCTTTTATGCCTGGGATGGAGCTTCGTGCAAAATATACGGTTTTTGCTGAAGGCTGTCGCGGACATTTAGGGAAAGAATTAATCGCTAAATTTGGCTTAGATACTGATGTTTCTCCTCAGCACTATGGTTTAGGGTTTAAAGAAATTTGGGATATTGATCCTGAAAAACATCAAGAAGGTTTAGTTGTTCATACTGCTGGTTGGCCATTAGACAAAGATACTACGGGTGGTGGTTATTTGTATCATGCGGAGAACAATCAAGTTTTTGTTGGATTAATTGTTGATTTAAATTATAGCAATCCTCACTTAAGTCCATTTGATGAATTTCAACGTTATAAACACCATCCTAAAATTAGTCAGTACCTTGAGGGCGGTAAACGTGTTTCTTATGGTGCACGTGCGATGGCGAAAGGCGGGTTCAATTCTTTACCTAAAATGACTATGCCTGGTGCTCTGTTAGTCGGTTGTGATGCTGGCACAATTAATTTTGCTAAAATCAAAGGTAATCATACTGCGATGAAATCGGGTATGTTAGCCGCAGAAGCAATTATAGAAACCCTTATTGTTAATGACAGTATTAGTGAAGAAGGTAAGCAAGATATAACCTTATATACTGATAAGTTTAAAGATTCTTGGTTATATGAGGAATTATATAATACGCGTAATTTCGGCCCTGCAATGCATAAGTTTGGTACAATGCTTGGTGGCGTGTATAACACAATAGATCAAAACATTTTTGGCGGTAAGCTACCATTTAACTTTAAAGATGACAGTCTAGATTACGATCAACTTAAATTAGCTTCACAAGTAGTTGTTATTAATTATCCTAAACCAGATAACAAATTAAGCTTTGATAAACTTTCATCGGTATTTTTATCAAATACCAATCATGAAGAAGAGCAACCTTGTCACTTAAAGCTTGCTGATAATAATATTCCAATCGCAGTTAATTTGGCTAAGTTTAATGAACCTGCACAGCGTTACTGTCCTGCAGGTGTTTATGAGGTGGAAAAAACAGAGGAGGGTGATAAGTTTGTTATTAATGCTCAAAACTGTATTCACTGTAAAACTTGTGATATCAAAGATCCAAGCCAAAATATTACTTGGGTAACACCTGAAGGAACCGGTGGTCCAAATTATCCTAATATGTAGTATTATGTATGATGGATAACAAAAAGTTGCGACAAAGTTCGCAACTTTTTGTTTTTAGCTTAATGCTAATTTATTTCTATTAAATTGAAGTTTTTAAGGGGGTGGATTGAGTGATGAATTTTTTTCTCAATTTCAGCTAATTCAGTTAATTTAAAACAAAATTGTTCAGCTTTGTTCTTTAAAGCAGTTGCACCAGCACTTATTTCTAATTCTAAATCTTTTCCCATGGTATCCATTCTATTGTCGAATGTAGAAAGACGCTGTTCACTACCATTATCGTCAGAATTATCACTTATCATAGCTTCACCTACAGCTAATAATATTGTACCGATTGAATCAGAAATTATTTCTTCAATTTCTTGTTCAAATTCGCCAGTAAAGATGTCATCAAAGTCGGCAAAATCTTGTGGTGCTATATAGTAGTTATTAGCACTTTGATTAAAGCGAGTACGAACTCTCCATTTTAGTTCATCAAATCTTGCTTGGATTTTTTGTTGAGAAGCGCTATTTTCACCTGTTAAGCTAGCAATCGCTTTATTTACAGCTTTTAAACCAATATCAACACCTTCTATCGCAATAGAAACTATTTCTGGTACTTGAGCGCGTATTCCGAGAGAAAACTTTTGAATTAACGCTACTTGTTCATTCGTTAGTGCTATTTCTCGCCCTTCAACAAAAAGTTGTTTTTCATCATTAATTTGTACAATCGTTCTGCTACGGTCAATGATCCGAATATGATTAGGGTCAATGATTACGCCATAATTAAAATTTACACTACACTGCTTAGCAGCGGTATTAAAACTAAATAAGCTGGTGCATATTAATAAAATATATAGTTTTGTCATAATATTTTTACGTATTAACAATGGGATCTATGTGAATTTTTCGATCTTTGTAATTCATTTTACTTGGACCATATTCTTTTCGAGTTCTATCGTTAATATCACCTAAAATAAATTGCACACCATGATATAACTTATCTGTCGCTTCAATAGAAACACTTTCCATATAGGCTTGTACGATATTCTCATGTTCTTCTTTTTCAAATAGAATTTCACCCATACGTTTAGCATGGAATTGGTATGTTGAAATAACTTTAGATAACATCTCCGTGTTAGCTGGACTTTTAGGGAGTTGTTTTAGTTTGTCGCTGGCTGTTTTTAGTTCGGTTGTTTTGTCATTTTCAAACTGTAGTCGTGATTCGATATCTTGCATTTTGTCATTGAGTTTATTAATAATATTTTCGAAGCTTATAATAGTATTATTTCCAGCTGTAGCCCCTATAGAACCAGCGCTAACATTTTTACCTGCTTTAATATAACCACCAATGAGTACGCCGTTAGCATGGTCTTCTGAGCCAACTTTTAAATTACCATTAACATTAATTAAACTATGGAGTAATTGCTTTTCAATGCGGATATCTTTACTACAACTAATCTGTGCGTATTGGCAATACTTTGCATATAAGTTACCTTTTGAGTTTACACTAACGCTCATTTTTACATCGGTAATCTTAGTGGCTTCAACATCGTGCTTATGACCAATAATACCGCCAGATATGGTAACATCACCACCTGACTCAATCATAGCAGACTCGACACAACCACCTACGGTAATATCACCACTAGCAATTACTTTCATACCTTCGTTGACATCACCTTCAATAATCACACCACCGGTAAAGTTAATATTACCAGACCCTACAGTAACATTTTTAACCCTATAGACTTCATCTACTTCCATGCCATTTGGGATCATTTTGGGTAATCCCACCCTTTGGGAAACAAGTATATTTTTGTTGGTTGAACTTATTTCTGTACCATCACCTGCGACTAGAGTTATATCATTTCCTGGTTCTGCAATTAAGGGAGCTGCGGTTACTGTGTAGCCATTTTCTCCAAGAGTATGAGGGATTTTTTCTGCGAGAGGCTCACCAACTTTGACACAAATGATGTCACCTAGGTCTCGCATATCAACGCTACCATCATTTCTTTGTTTGGGGCGTAAAATACGAGATTGGGCACTTTCAACAAGTGGCTTTATTACAGCGTCTTTACCTTTTATTGCTTGTTTACCTGTTGCTATTTGTAAACTCACTAAGCTTAATGGCTTTTCTTTTGCGGCTAATTGAGCAAGCTTAACAAGTTGTTCTTTACTATACCCTTTGTTTACACCACTTGCTTGAGCTGCTTCTAGAATAGCTTTTGCAGATAAATTTTTACCACCTTGTGCTGCTGTTATTTCAGCACTGGCAGCCATTTGATCACTGTCGATCGATACTGAGATGGTTGCATCAATTCGCTCTAACACTTGGTAGGTTATTTCTCGACCAAACTTACCACTTTGTAATGGTTTTAGCACATCATTTAATTCAGCAATCGCATTTTTAATATTTGCAATGTTGATATGTAATCGGCTGTATTCAGACTGCTCAATTAGCTCTAGAATTGTGGTTTCTGTAACCTGATCGCCGTCTTTAATTGGCTTTATTATTAAATCAACATTATTTTTGTCATTAGCAATTAAACTGAATTGGGTCATAAGAAATACTCCGATATTATTATTAATAAATCAACCTAACCTAATGACTTAAATGGTTTAGCTAAATTAGTTTTCTAATTCATATTATTAAACGCTATATGGAAAGACTATATATAATTATCTTGATGAATTTTAATAAAACTATTTGTGTTCGTTTTGCTATAATCGACCTTATACTCTCGTCCATCCAGAGCCTGTATAAATAATAGCGTTTTTACTTCACTAAATATTTCGCTTGATTCAACATGAACAATCTCTTGATAAGCTTTTTTGGCTATAGAGCGTTTTTCTGGAATCAATCCTTTATAAATTCCAATACCTCTATGACTAACTATTACAATGGGATGATCCCCATTAATAATTAATAGATCAAACTTTTTTATTTTGTGAATTATGGTGTTTCGACCACTGGTAATAAAGTTTTTTTCAGCCAAAATTGACTCCTACATATAAAACAGCATTATTGCTCAGCTAGCTATTGCTTAATTAGCTATTTTTAATTAATTGTTTAAACAGTTAGCATAATAACGTAACTGTTTGTTTATCTAAATATATAAATGTAAATATATAAATTTTTGTCTTTACATTGGTTATGGGTGCATAAAAAACAGGCGTATAGTATTTTATTTTCTTTTACGTTCGGTAATATATAATGGCGTTTCCTGGCTCTTAATCAACTCTCTTCTAATTAAATCTAAGCCAATAGCCGCAACATACTTTTGGAAATAATGCCTTGATAAAGGCATTAATAAACAAATAGATTTTAAATTATTTTTATTTCCCCAAGCTATACATACAGTACCAACTGGTTTTTCTTCACTACCTCCTTCAGGTCCAGCAATACCGGATACCGCTATCGCTAAATCAGCTGATGATCTTTCTAAAGCACCTTGTGCCATCGCAATAACAACTTCTTCGCTAACAGCGCCATGTTCAACTAATAACTGCTCAGGTACACCTAATAACTTGCTTTTCATACTATTACTATAAGTGACAAAGCCAGCTTCAAACAGTGCAGAAGAGCCAGGTACTTGCGTTATCATGCTAGCAATTAATCCGCCAGTGCATGACTCTGCTGTAGTTATTTTTAAATTTTCATCGGCTATTTTTGACAGTACATGGTCTGCCATAGATAAAGGTTTCGTATCAATACGTGCAATTAGGTGATCACCTAAAACCTTTATTAGTTTTGCTTCCCATAAGTGTTTTTGTTGATGAGCCTCTTGATTAGTGGTAGTTAATTTTATCTCTAATAATGGCATGCCAGCTCGAAAACCTAAATCAATATTATCAGGCCAATCGGGTAGTTGCTCATCTACCATTTTTTGTAAAACAGATTCACCTAAACCAAATACTTGCAAACGAGTAACATCTGAAATGAGATCATTCGGTAGTCCTTTAGCGATATCTGGTGCTATTTCTTCTACTAACATGGTCTTTAACTCATTAGGAACGCCTGGAGTACAGTAAATATCACAATGTAAATGATTTACTTTGAAACCAACTGCACTACCGTTTTTATTAGGAATAATACCGCAGTCTTTAGGAAGTATCGTTTGCTTTAAGTTAGGCGCATTTAACGTTGCACCTCTTCGTTTACACCAATGAGTTAAGTGGTCTAATGCTTGTGGATGTTCGGCTAGTTCAACATCTGTTGCTTTGGCTAATGCTAATGCTGTTAAGTCATCTATTGTTGGACCTAAGCCGCCATTAATAATTAAAATATCACTTTGCTCTGCCAGTAAATTTATTTCATTGATCAATAATGCTAAATCGTCAGCTATGGTCACTTTTCTTGTTATTTCTAATCCTAGCTCTTTTAATTGCTGTGCGATCATAGCTGAATTGCTGTCAACAATATCACCAGCCATTAATTCATTCCCCGTTAATAACAATTGCACATTTGGTTTCTTCATCGGCTTTAATCTCATTTCAATAAAAAAAATTTTATATAATCTAAACCTTTTTAAAACGAGTTACATCTAAATCTTTATAAAATTCATTCGAAGGTATGTAATTTTTAAAACATTAATACATTTAGTGTTAAGTAAGATGAAGGAAGGTAAAAATTATTTTGTTTGGATAATGCTTAATTTAGGTATATATATTAATTTCTAATTCGTATAATAAGAAAGTGGTTTTTGCTTTTCTTTTCAGTGAGCAACTTATAGTGAAATATGAAAGAGAGTTATTATGTGGGCGTTGGTTTCGTGAAGATACTCAAACGCCTAATAAAAAAATTATAGAGTATGCTCAAATAAATGCTGATGGCAGTTTTGAATTTACCTTTATAACCTTGCAAGTCACAGTTGGTGCAGCAGAAAAAATTGTTGAGCAAGTAACAGAATTAGGTGATTGGGGCTTAGTAGGCGATATTCACTTTACAATTACTAAAGATGAAATTGTAGATGAACTCCTTTATGCTGCTGATCTAAATGATGGTAATAATTACCATGCTTATAAGGTATTACAGTTAAATCATCACGTTTTCGAATATCAGCATGTTGAGACAAATGAAACTTTTATAATGCGAAAAGTTACTGACAATATTGGTCATTGTTAGTTTATCTATCAATTTAAAAGCTAGGAAAATAATGAATAAGTTCAAAGCAGCCAGTTTAATTACTGCAATAAAAACACCTTATACAAGCGAAGGTGAAATTGATTTAAATACTTATGACACCCTTGTTAAAAAACAAATAGAGGCAGGTGTAGACGGTATTGTAGTTGGCGGTACAACAGGTGAAGGACATTTACTTAGTTGGGAAGAGCACTTAATATTAATTGCCCACAGTGTCCATGAATTTGGTGATAAACTATTAATTATTGGTAATACGGGCAGTAATAATACAAGTGAAGCTATTAAAGCAACAAAACATGGTTTTGCTGCAGGTATGGACGCTACATTACAAATAAACCCTTATTATGGTCGCACATCCATTGCGGGTGTGCTTGAGCATTTTACTCATACCTTAGATATTGGTCCTACATTTATTTATAATGTAGCAGGGCGCACAGGTCAAGATATAACGCCTGATATGATTGAAGTATTAGCAAAACATAAAAACTTTATTGGTGTGAAAGAATGTGGTGGCAACGAACGTATTGCTCATTACGAAAAACAAGGTATTGCTTGTTGGTCTGGCAATGATGATGAGTGTCATACTGCACGACATCAACATGGCTCACACGGTACAATTTCTGTTGCGTCTAATATTATTCCTGGCTTAATGCGCCAATTGATGGATAAAGAAAGTACTGAATTGAATAGTCGTTTACAAAGCTTAATAAAATGGCTTTTCTGTGAACCTAACCCTATTGCCATTAATACTGCATTAATGATGACTGGTGCGGTATCAACTAATTTTCGTTTACCTTATAAAGCCTTAACAAAAGAGCAAAGACAAGAAGGGTTAGATTTATTAGCGGCACTTAATACGAGTGACCTTGTCGGTGAATCTTTATCATTACTTGATGATGATGCTTTTAAATATTGTATTTAGTTTTGTCAACATTAACATCAAAAGACTAAAAACTTAAAATTACAAAGCGAAAAGTGAGTAGTGAAAAAGAATGGCAGACAATGAATAAATACTTATGGGCTTTTATATACCTAGCAACACTGCTGTGGTCAGCTATTGCCCCTAAAGATTACCTTACTTGGTTTCTTGAAGTGCTACCAGCGGTGATAGGTGCGGTAATATTATTCACCTACTACTCTTTTCGGTTAACACCTTTACTTTATGTTTTAATATTACTGCATTGTGTTATTTTGATGATTGGTGGTCACTATACTTATGCAGAAGTGCCATTATTTGACACGATTAAAGATATTTTTAATTTAGATCGTAATAACTACGACAAAGTAGGGCACTTTGCACAGGGATTTGTACCAGCAATTCTTGCCCGTGAGATATTAATCCGGAAACAGGTGGTGAATGGTAAAACGTGGCTTAATACTTTTATAATCTCTATCTGCTTAGCATTTAGTGCCTTTTATGAGTTAATCGAGTGGTGGGTTGCTATTTTAAGCGGAGAAAATGCTGAAGCATTCTTAGGTACGCAAGGTTATATTTGGGATACACAATCAGATATGGCTATAGCATTAGTAGGTGCCATTTGTGCGATAGTTTTCCTTGCTAAGTATCACGATAAGCAATTGAATTCAGCCATCTCGTAGGTCACTACCGGTATCATTCCTTTGGTGGCTATTTTCTCATTGCGTGTGTCACCATTTCTTTCACTCTGTAGGTATCTTAATGAGGAATTCCAAGGGTGTGGTTGAATAAAATGAGAGATTCTGAATCAAGTTCGGAATGGCGACAAATCGCCGTCATTCCGTAGGTGTCTTGATACGGAATCCCATCCGTGTGGTTGAATAGCTCAGGATGCTACCTTAAACAAAACTCAGTTTAAGCGCATCAGGAATCTCAAATTTCTTTTGAATTGGTTGCCCTTGTTCAGTAGAAAATGGACAAATAAAAGATAAACTTACCGCACATAGTTGCAAGTTCTTTGTTGAATCACTATTCGCAATACCATGTAATCTATCACCTACAACAGGAAAGCCAATACTGGCGGCATGAATACGTATTTGATGTTTTCTCCCTGTATCTATTTTGACACTAATAAGCGACTGATCATGAGTTCTATCATAAGCTAAGCAAGTAAAAATGCTGCGAGCGGCTTTCTCGTCTACTTCGCTAGATATAATTTGTGGCTGCGGGTTAGTGCTATGGTTGCCGTGTACAATAATTTGGTAATTTTTGGCGAGTAAATTACCGGTAGTAGAACGACTTTCAAACATATTAGTTAATGCTCTTGCCGCTTTTTTACTGTGTGCAATGAGTATTAATCCCGTGGCGGCTTTATCTAAACGATGAACAATGAAAACAGGTCGTTCAGGTGTTAAATGTTGTTGAGCAAACCTCGCAATAGTACAATGGTCACTCCACTTAGAGCCTTGCGACAACATGCCAAAAGGTTTGTACCACACGCTATATTTACCCTCATCACTAATTAGCCTTGCATCAGTTACCTCACTGGCAAGTACGGCTTCATTATAGTAGAAGTGTAACTTATCTGTAGGTAATAGCGCTTTTTTTACACGTCTTAACCGTTGCGTGTGTTTACCGCGCGTTAGCCATAAAGCACCTTTACTGATCGCTTGCTTAATTTGACTTGTGCTAAGGGCATACTCTGTTTCTTTCAAGCTGGCGCAGAGTACAGCTAAAGCGGTATTACTTATATCATTAAGTGTTGGGTCAAATGTTATATGGTGTTCGAAGATAAGAGTCATAGATGTTAAAAAGGTGGAAAAGATATAAAGCTTAGTTTAACACTTTTACGCGCTAAACGTTATCAGGTAAGATAGACGTTTATATAGATGTTAAAGAGTGTAATATGAGTCGTGATTTAAGCCTTTTCCCCCAAGACAATATTGGTAATTTCCTGTGGGAGCTTGAGCAAAGTGGTGGTGATCTAGAAGTTCCAAGAGAAGTCGAATTCTCAGTATTATTTCCATCGCAGACGTTAGCGTTACAATTTGGTCAATTATTACTTGAGAATAATCAAAAGTTATCTTTTACACCTTTTGAAGATGATGAAGCCTATCCTTGGGAAATAACAGCTTACCCAGAAATGCCGTTAAGTCATGAGAATATTAGTGCTTATCAAGAGTTATTAGAAGCGAGTTGTGCGCCTTTAAACGGCAAGTTTGATGGCTTTTACTGTGTTTAGCTTTTCATATAAAAGAAGAAAGAATAATGATAGATATTGAAAAGTTTGCAGCATTACAAAAAGCGAGTAAAGACTCATTTGCCAAACAAAAACAAATGATGAAAAAAGTTATGGCAGGACAAACTGTTATTTGCCCTGAATGTCAGCAACCACTGCTACTTTCTACTCCAAAGCAAGCTAAGTCAGATAAGAGTAAGCAGGAAAAACTCACTACTGACAGTAGTATTATTCCTGGTATTCGTTGTAAAAAAGGCTGTACTGATCTGCAGTTAGATTTTGCTTAGCTAATGCTAAATAGTTAACTGGCATAGTCAATTCATGAGACTCCGTATTCGGTGAACAACGGAATCTCATGGTTTTTACTTGTAAGATAGGCTTTACTTGTAAAAATTGACTTTTACATACGGTCCATTACTTCAATACCTAGAATGTCTAAGCCTTGTTTTAATGTATCTGAAACTACTTGGCATAATGCTAAACGTGATGTTTTTACGTCATCACTAATGTCTTCTTTAAGAATAGGGCAGGCTTCATAAAAAGTCATATACAGGCTAGCTAATTCGTAAAGGTAATTACATAATAAGTTCGGTGTACATTCACTAATTACTGCATCAATCGTGTCTTCAAGTTGTAATATCTTTAAGGCAAGCGCCTTTTCTTGTGGCTCAATAATATTAATCGTTACATCATTTTTTAATGTACTAGGCTTAATACCCGCTTTAGAAAAAATACTTTGAATTCGTGAGTAAGCATATTGTAAATAAGGTGCTGTTGCACCTTCAAAGCTCAACATAGTTTTCCAGTTGAAGATGTAATCACTGGTACGGTTTTTAGATAAGTCAGCAAATTTAACAGCGCCTATACCTACTTTCTTAGAGATTAGCGCTAAATCATCGTCGCTAATTTCAGGGTTTTTCTCTTTAATTAAAGCGCTTGCACGAACAACCGCTTCATCAAGTAATTCAGCTAGCTTAATTGTGCCACCGGTACGTGTTTTAAATGGTTTTCCATCATCCCCCATCATCATACCAAACGGACAATGCTGATAGCCGACATTTTCAGGTAAGAAGCCAGCTTTACGAGCAACAATTTCAACTTGTTTAAAATGCAGTGCTTGGCGAGCATCCGTAAATATGATGATACGATCAGCAGCTAACTTACCGCTACGGTAACGACAGGCTGATAAATCGGTAGTTGCATACAAGAAGCCACCACCAGATTTCTGTACTATAAATACTGATGGCTCACCGTCTTTATTTGCCATTTCATCAATGAAAACAACTTTAGCGCCTTGATCTTCAACAGCAATTTTTTTTGCCATTAACTCATCGATAACGGTAGATAAGTCATCGTTATAAGCACTTTCACCCATAATGTCAGAACGTTTTAATGAGACATTAAGCTTTTCGTAAATCTCTTCACTGTGGGTAATAGAAATATCAATAAACTGTTGCCATAATTTAGCACAGGCTTCATCACCACTTTGTAATTTAACTACGTCAGCACGAGCTCTATCGGCAAAGCCTTCCTCGTTGTCAAAGCGAATTTTTGCTTCGCGATAAAAATTTTCTAAATCAGCAAGTGCTGTTTCAGCAACTTCATTACCTGCCAGTTTATCGCTTAAATGAGCGATTAACATGCCAAATTGCGTGCCCCAATCACCCATGTGGTTTTGGCGAATAACCTTGTCACCACGAAATTCTAAAGCACGTACAACTGCGTCACCAATAATAGTTGAACGTAAATGACCAACATGCATTTCTTTAGCTAGGTTAGGTGCGGAGTAATCAACAACCACTGTTTTCGCGTCATCATTAGCGTTAACACCACGTTGTGTCACGCCGGTAAAGTCATCTTTAGCGACTTGGTTTAGTTGAGCTGTTAACCAAGCTTCATCTAAATGAATATTAATAAAGCCTGGGCCTGCCAGCTCAACTTTGCTTGCGATACCAGATAAATCTAATTGCTCAACAACGTTAGTCGCTAATTCACGTGGATTAGTTTTAAGTTTTTTCGCTGCACCCATCACACCATTGGCTTGATAGTCACCAAATTGTGGACGGTTTGACAAACTAATAGCGGGGTTAGTGTCTTCAGGTAAACCAGCAGCAACCATAGCGGCACTAACTTTTTCGGCAAGTATTTGTTTAATATTCATATTGTTTAATCTTTTCGTTTATTTTATTCGTTTGCCAATAGTAGTTCACGTATTTTGCAAACTAAATTGGATTTTAGTAAAGCCGTTAAGCAATTTTATCAGGGAGCATAGGCTCCTATGTGACTAGATAAAATTACGCCGACAATACCGCAAAAAATTTATTTAGGAAGCAAAATTAGTGTTCACGGGTTGAATGGAACGCTATTTCTGGATGACGCTCTTGCGCTAGAGACAAATTAACCATCGTTGGTGCAATATACGTTAAGTTATCACCTCCATCTAATGCTAAGTTATCCCCCGCTTTCTTCTTAAACTGCTCTAGAGTACGTTCATCATCACAAGTACACCAACGTGCTGTTGCTACGCTAATTGGTTCATAAATCGCATCAACCTTATATTCAGTTCTTAAGCGTTGCACAACCACTTCAAACTGAAGAACACCAACAGCGCCAACAATCATGTCGTTGTTAATAAATGGTCTAAATACTTGAACGGCACCTTCTTCAGATAACTGAATTAAGCCTTTTTGTAATTGTTTGGCTTTAAGCGGATCACGTAAACGAATACGACGGAACATTTCAGGTGCAAAGTTAGGAATACCACTAAACTTCATATCTTCACCAGCAGTAAAACTATCGCCAATTTGAATGCTACCGTGGTTATGTAGCCCAATAATATCGCCGGCGTAAGCCTCTTCAACATTTGAACGATCGCCTGCCATAAAGGTTACCGCGTCAGCAATTTTAACATCTTTACCTAAGCGAACTTGTTTCATTTTCATGCCTTTTTCATATTTGCCTGAACAAATACGCATGAAAGCAATACGGTCACGATGTTTAGGGTCCATATTGGCTTGAATTTTAAATACAAAGCCAGAAAATTTTTCTTCTTCCGCATGAACAGTACGAACATTTGTTTCACGAGGAAGTGGCTTAGGTGCCCATTTTGTTAAGCCTTCAAGCATATGGTCAACGCCAAAGTTACCTAAAGCTGTACCAAAAAATACCGGTGTTAATTCACCTTTTAAAAATTCTTCTAAATTAAACTCGTGTGATGCACCTTGCACAAGTTCTAATTCATCTCGTAAATCTTCTGCATAACTACCAACAGCTGCATCAAGCTCTGGGTTGTCTAAACCTTTAATAATGCGAACATCTTGAATCATATGACCTAAGCCAGACTGATATAAAAAAGTTTCGTTAGTGATTAAGTTATAAACACCTTTAAACTCTTTACCCATACCTATTGGCCAGGTGATAGGAGCACATTTAATTTTTAGTACATCTTCCACTTCATCCATCACTTCCATTGGATCACGTACATCGCGATCCATTTTGTTCATGAAAGTAATAATAGGTGTATCGCGTAAACGAGTAACTTCCATTAATTTAATGGTACGTGCTTCAACACCTTTAGCTACATCAATAACCATCAAACATGAATCAACCGCTGTTAAAGTACGGTAAGTATCTTCAGAAAAATCTTCATGACCTGGCGTATCAAGCAAGTTAACTAAACAATTATTGTAAGGAAATTGCATTACTGAAGTAGTAATTGAAATACCACGATCTTTTTCCATTTCCATCCAATCAGATTTTGCATGTTGACCTGATTTCTTGCCTTTTACCGTACCGGCTTTTTGTAGGGCTTGACCAAATAAAAGTACTTTTTCAGTTATAGTCGTTTTACCCGCATCAGGATGCGAAATAATAGCAAAGGTTCTGCGGATATTTACCGCTGCTGCCTGTAAAGTGTCGGTTGTCATTAATACTGCCTTGGTAAACACAAAGGTACTCAACATGAAAACCCTTATATTTTAAGGATAATCATAATTGAAAAAAAATTTGGCGCATTATAGCACAAAAAAAAAAGCCGCATTAAGCGACTTTTTATTTTTGTGCAGATTAACTTATTTTTGTGTTAGGTAATGCTAAATAATTTTCTTATATGGCATAACTGTATAGCTAGAGCTTAAGCGACATAACAATAGCGTCTTCATAGCCAAAGCCTTTACTACTTGGATAATAACCAGTTCGACGGCTTATCTCGATAAAGCCAGCATTCATATATAGCATTTGCGCACTTATATTTTTTGCTCGTACTTCTAACCAAATTTTAATAGCACCTTTTGCTTTTGCTTGCTCAATAAAGTGATGTAATAGTTTTTTGCCATAGCCTTTACTTTGCTCTGTTGGATCAACACATATATCCATTAAAGTTGCTTCATCAACTACAAATTCACCAACATAAAAGCCAATGATTTTTTCTGTTGTCTCCGCAAGCTTTTCACCAAAGTATCGTCCACCAATACAACTTGAAAAAGTTTTTTCAGTCCATGGGTGAGAATGACAAGTATTTTCTATCGGCATTAACTGAGATATATCGTCAGTTGTTATCGGGGTATATTTCAATAAATTACTCATGGTTTTAATCGTTGGCTCTTAATTTAGTACTGCTTATTTTCAGTTAATAACGTTAAGTACTCTTTTGAAGTCTTAGTTTTTATTATTAGTGGTTCAAAGTAGTTTTTGGGTAATGGTTTGCCATAATTGTTTTTTTAATGTTGGAGATTGACTGATCTTTGCAATACTTGGGCTAAATAAATTATTGTTATCACAATAAATGGCTATTTCATTATTCTCTGTTGAATTGAAATACCAATTAAATAAGCCTAAGTCGAGGTGATTTTTTTTATAACTAACTTCACCAATAGAGATATCGACAGATTGTAATATATCGATAAAAACTTGTTTAGTTAATAAATCAGATAATGTCATTTCTGTTTGTGCTAGATAATCTATTGCCGCCTTTCCGTTATCTTTATTTGATGAGTTATGGTTACCTGCCACAATCTTATGCTGCCACAAGCTAATGCCCATTTCAGTAAGTTGCTCGAATTGTCTTTGGTTAATAGCCATAAAAGGTACTCATAAAAAGGCTTTAGTTCTATCTGTATAAATTAGAACGTATAAGTTAGAAAGTATCAATTTGAAAATGATACTAGGGCACATGATGCCAGAATTAGTAAAAACTAAAAAGTAAACTTTACTAAAGAATAGCCAACCTTAAACTATATGGTCTGAAAATTGTGCAGGGTGATTGCTATAAATAAGGTCTAATCAAAGAATATTGATTGTGAGGGGAGATTCTTCGAATGTTTACCCTAAGCAATAAAAAATAAAGAAGAAGAAACGAAAAAGGCCTAGAATAAATTCTAGGCCTTAAGAATATGGCAGGGGTGGAGAGACTCGAACTCCCAACCATCGGTTTTGGAGACCGCTGTTCTACCAATTGGAACTACACCCCTGCAACGGATTTGAATTATACTGATGAACAGCAAAAGGTAAAGAATAAATTGTTATAAAATTGAATTATTTGTCTGTTCGGTTATTTAACCGCCATAATTTGTTGTATTTACGACTAACTATGATTCATTTGGAATAACCTTAGTCGCTAAATTGAGTGACAGCAGTCTAAGTGAAAACCTGAATTTGGCTCATTAGTTTGTTAATGAGCTTGAAAATAGCTAATTAAAGAAAATAATAAGCTAAATGTTAAGTAGAACATTTAGCTTAGGAGCGAGTTTCATTTTCTATTTAAGTCACAGGTTGCTTGTTCATCGACTTTCTCATTTCACAAAACCTGAATTTATCGGGATAAGGATAAACATCAACATAAAGACCTTTTGCTACATTTTTCTGACACTCTTGCCAGTAACTTGCCGTTAGTAAATCTTCATGGTGAATTTTAAATGCTTTCAGGTATTTAGGGTTTGCCAAGGCAAATGTTGCTATTTCTTCAGGGAACATATCGCCAGGTGCAACAGAATACCAAGGTTCAGCGGCATATATTTGCTCTTCAGTAACCGCAACAGGTTTTACTCTGAAGTTAACTTCATTCATATAGGTAATTTCATCATAATCATAAAATATCACACGATTATGTCGAGTCACGCCAAAGTTTTTTAGCAACATATCACCAGGGAATATATTAGCCGAAATAAGTTGCTTAATGGCTTGACCATAACCGTAGAGTGCTTCCTCTAACTCTTCATCATTCGCTTTTGCTAAATAAAGGTTTAGCGGCACCATTCGGCGTTCTATATATAAATGCTCAATAATCAGTAAATCATCCTCATAGCGAATTAGGGAGGGAGCAACTTTGTGAAGTTCTTCTAATAATTCATCGTTAAATCGATCTTTAGGAAAGGCAACTTCGGAATATTCCATGGTATCCGCCATACGTCCTACGCGATCATGAAGTTTAACTAAACGGTACTTTCCTTTTACATCAGCGCGAGTCATATTCTTACTTGGGGAAAATTTATCTTTAATTATTTTAAAAACATAAGGGTATGACGGCAACGTGAATACCGACATCACCATGCCTTTTATGCCAGGCGCTAAGGTTAACTTATCATCACTGTTATCAAGATGATTTAAAAAATCTCGGTAAAATTGTGTTTTTCCTTCTTTATGAAAACCAATAGCAGAATATAAGTCAGCTTTTGTTTTATGTGGAATTAAACTCTTTAAGAAATTTACTAATGCATAAGGATGTATACAATCAACAAAAAAGTAAGCACGAGCAAAACCGAATACTACCGCCATATCTTCACTTTTAGTTAGTAACGCATCAATGTACAAACCGCCTTTTTCATTATTTAAAACAGCAACAATAAAAGGTGTTTCACCGGCAGGTGATAAAACTCTACCAATTAAGTAAGCACCTTTATTGCGGTAAAAAGTGAAGTTTAAAATATCAAATTGTAAATCTTTAACCTTCGCAAGTGTTTTGTGTGCTTTGCGGCGAAAGGCACGAATTAATACTTCTACATCACCCTCAAGATCAACAAAAGGCACTGTGCTTTTGTGCGCGTTCATAATATCGCAAATGGTTTGATTTAAACCTTTTTCAGCTGGTTTGTAACTAGTGTAAATTTTAGGGGTTGGTCTATCATCTAAACGATGAGCGGTACTCTCTACAAAAATATAATCATTGTGATAATACTTACGTTCAAATAAACGGCAAAATACTGAATTATAAAATGTTTCAGCAAGTTCCGGTTGGTTATGAACAGCTAATAAGTCGATATATTCTTTTTTAACTTGTAACCATAGTTCGTCATCAAGCGACGTAATTGAAAAATCTTTTTTAAGTGTATTAAAAGACTCTTCTACTCGTTGTTCATAAAAAGTAGTTCTTGCTTTCGCAGCCTTTTGAATTTCTGCCCATTGACACTGCTGAAAACGTTGTTGTGCTGATTTCGTAATTTCAATAAACAGGTGTATATGTCGGTCAAATCCGTTAATTATATGTTTCGCTATTGTAGAAGCAAGGTTAGTCATAATCAGGCACAAATATTGAGAAAAGATAATAAAAGCATACTCGAAAATAAGTAATTAAACAGACTCTTTTAGTAAAATATTCAACATAATTCATAGTTATATTGATATGTATTAATGTAACAGAGCTTAAACTAGCATTTGTAAAGGGAAAAACATTATTTAACTTGCTATCAAAGGCGGGGATCTCTAAAATTACGCGCTTCATATTTCTCTTTATTTTCAGCAAGGTTTTCTTAACTATTTACTATGCGTGTATCTGACTTTTCTTTTGATTTACCCTCCGAGTTAATTGCTCGTTTTCCTATGGCAGAACGCACAGGAAGTCGTTTAATGACGCTTAACGGCAATAGTGGCGCAATCGCTGATCTTGGTTTTAAAGACATATTGGCACAATTAACCGCAGGTGATTTATTAGTGTTTAATAATACCCGCGTTATTCCAGCACGTATGTTTGGACAAAAAGCCAGTGGTGGTAAGATTGAAGTTTTGGTTGAAAGACTCATTGATAAAAGTACGGTATTGGCGCATATACGTGCGAGTAAATCACCTAAAATAGGTGCTGAGCTTATACTTGAAGGAAAGGCGGAAGCAACGATGGTTGCTCGCCATGGTGCTTTATTTGAGCTGAAATTTAAAGGTGATAAATCAATACTTTCTATTTTGGATGATATTGGCCATATGCCGTTACCGCCATACATAGATAGACCAGATGAAAATAGTGATCGTGAACGCTATCAAACTGTATACAATGAAAAGCCTGGTGCTGTAGCTGCACCGACCGCAGGGTTACATTTCGACGATGCCTTACTTGAGCAAATTAAAGCTAAAGGTGTTGAACTTGCGTTTGTTACTTTGCATGTAGGCGCAGGCACATTCCAGCCAGTAAAAGTTGATGAAATTGCAGACCACATTATGCATGCCGAATATGTTGAAGTGCCAGATGAAGTTGTTAGTCAAATAAATAAAACTAAAGCTGCTGGTGGCAGAGTTGTTGCTGTTGGTACGACCTCTGTGCGTTCATTAGAAAGTGCGGCAAAATCAGCACAAGAAAAAGGAACTGAGTTAACGGCTTTTTATGGTGATACTGATATTTTCATTACACCAGGGTATGAATTTCAGTTAGTTGATGCATTATTAACTAATTTTCATTTATCTGAATCAACTTTATTAATGCTAGTGAGCGCTTTTGCAGGTTATGATCATATTATGAATGCATATCAACATGCGATTAGTGAAAAATACCGTTTCTTTAGTTATGGTGATGCTATGTTTCTTACAAAACAAGAACTTGCTAAAAATAGTTAACAACACTATCACTAACGGAACAATAATTAATGTTTAGCCGTACAAGGTAGACACTTTGAATAAGAACCATCAGCCTGTTTCGCTGATAGGTAGGAATAATTATTTATGACACAACGAATGAAGTATGAATTATTAAACACTGACGGCAAGGCTCGTCGTGGTCGCTTAACCTTTGAGCGTGGCATAGTAGAAACACCTGCTTTTATGCCTGTTGGTACATACGGTACTGTAAAAGGCATGAAAACTGAAGAAGTTGAAGCAACGGGTGCCCATATTATCTTAGGTAATACTTTCCACTTAATGTTACGTCCAGGTACAGATATTATCGAGCAGCATGGTGGTTTACATGGCTTTATGAATTGGGATAAGCCAATTTTAACTGATTCAGGTGGTTTTCAAGTTTTTAGTTTAGGTAAAATGCGTAAAATTACCGAAGAAGGGGTACGTTTTAGTTCACCTGTAAACGGCGAGAAAATTATGTTAACGCCTGAGCGTTCAATGGAAGTGCAACGTAGTTTAAATTCAGATGTTGTTATGATCTTTGACGAATGTACGCCATATCCTGCAACACATAAAGAATCTAAAGATTCAATGGAACTATCACTTCGTTGGGCACAACGTTCAAAAGATGCACATGGTGACAGCCCTAATGCATTATTTGGTATTGTACAAGGCGGCATGTACGAAGACTTACGCGAAGTATCAATTAACGGTCTAAAAGCTATTGAGTTTGACGGCTATGCAATCGGTGGGTTATCAGTAGGTGAACCAAAAGAAGATATGATCAGAATATTAGATCATACTGCCCCCTTGATTCCTAAAAATAAGCCCCGATACTTGATGGGTGTTGGTAAACCTGAAGATTTAGTTGAGGGTGTGCGTCGCGGTATTGATATGTTTGATTGTGTGATGCCAACACGAAATGCACGTAATGGACATTTATTTGTTAATACAGGGGTGGTAAAAATTCGTAATGCTACAAATAAAACCGACACTGGACCATTAGATCCAACCTGTGACTGTTATACCTGTAAAAATTACTCACGAGCCTATTTACATCATTTAGATAAGTGTAAAGAAATTTTAGGCTCGCAACTAAATACATTACATAACTTACACTTTTATCAAAAAGTCATGCAAGGTTTGCGTGATGCGATAGAGCAAGGTAAATTAGACGACTTTGTTGAAGAGTTTTACTCACTTAGAGGTTTGCCTGTACCACCTTTAGCCGAAGGTAGTAAACAAATTTAAAATTCAGATATGAATGTTTACAATATAAATGTTTAGAATATATATATTAAGAGCACATCATATAGTAGAAAAAAACGACGAATAATCGTCAAATGTGAAATAACCTAGTCGCTTAGCATTACTTGAAAAGCAACTAACTAATTATAAAAAAGTAAGAGGATATTATGAGTTTATTTATAAGTACAGCCCACGCCGCAGGCGCTCCAGCATCAACCGGTGGTGGTATGGAAATGATGATAATGTTAGCGGTATTTGGTTTAGTATTTTTCTTTATGATTTATCGTCCACAAGCTAAACGTGTTAAAGAACATAAAAACTTAATGTCAGCTTTATCGAAAGGTGATGAAGTTTTAACGCAAGGCGGCATCGTTGGTAAAATAACTAAAGTATCTGACGAAAAAGACTTTATCGTTGTAAGCATCGCTGAAGGTACAGAAGTAACAGTACAAAAAGGCGCTGTTAATGCAGTACTTCCTAAAGGCACAATGAAATCTTTATAGTATTCACCTCTTTGCTATTTAACTTGAATTGAGATTATTTAACATTGTAGCAGGAAGGAAATACTTATTGGTATTAGTCAATTTAGTATTTCCTTTTAGTGACATTACTAACTGAATAGATGTTTAAATATGAGATCACAAGTTTAACACTAACGGCAGGTAGGTCGTTGATATATAGTGAATAGTTGATGCATTAACGAAAGCTATAAAGAGAAAAGTTGAAATAAAGAAAACTAATAGCTGTTTCGTTTATGTTTCATTCAAATAATTAGATTAACTTAATTATTATAAGAATAAAACATGAACACAATAAATAGAAAAAGGAAGAATTGTGTTAAATAAATACCCTTTATGGAAAACACTAATGGTAGCGTTAATCGTTGCTTTAGGTGCGCTCTATGCCACACCTAACTTATATGGTGAAGATCCAGCCGTACAAGTTTCTGGTTTACGTGGTGTTGAAGCAAACGTTACCACCCTTGATACAATTAAAGGGCACTTAACTGACAACAATATTGAATACGCTAGTGTTGCCTTAGAAAACGGCCAAGTATTAACACGTTTTAAAAATACCGAAGACCAATTAAAAGCACGTGATGTGTTAGATGATAGTCTAGGAAACGAATATTCAGTAGCCCTAAACTTAACACCGGCAACGCCTGATTGGCTGGCAAGCATTGGTGGCACACCAATGAAACTAGGTTTAGATTTGAGTGGTGGTGTTAGCTTCTTAATGGAAGTTAATATGCAAGAAGCCATTAACAAAGTTAAAGAAGGTATGGTTGGTGATTTTCGTGGTGATTTACTTAACGAAAAAATTCGTTACCGCAGCGTAAAAGATGATGGCGACTTTATTACAGTTAAGTTCCGTAAAATAGAAGATCTAGAGCAAGGTTTATCGTTACTGAAAAGACGTTATAACGATTTATTATTCAACTCTGATGACGACACGTTAACGCTTACAGCACAAATGACTGAGGCAAAACTTAAAGAAATTCAAGAATATGCCCTTCAACAAAACATTACTATTATTCGTAACCGTGTGAACGAGTTAGGTGTTGCTGAGCCATTGGTTCAACGCCAAGGTAAAAAGCATATTGTTATTGAATTACCTGGCGTTCAAGATACCGCCAAAGCAAAAGAAATTCTAAATGCTACGGCAACAATAGAGTTTCGTTTAGTTGATACAGAAGGTGACTTATCTGCTGCATTAAATGGCAGAATTCCACCTAGCTCTATTTTACTAACAGATAAAGACGGTCAACCGACCTTATTGAAAAAGCGTATTATGTTAACCGGTGATCATATTACTGACGCTACTTCAGGTTTTGATGAGTACTCTCGTCCACAAGTTAATATTTCACTTGATAGTGCTGGCGGTAGTAAAATGTCTAACGGTACTAAAAGCAATATTGGCAAGCCTATGGCTACAGTATTTATTGAATATAAGCCAACAGAACGTCGTGATGCCGACGGAAATATTATTTTTGAAAAAGTTCAAGAAGTGATTTCAGTTGCTACTATCCAAGCACGTTTAGGTAAAACTTTTCGTATAACTGGATCTGGCTCACAAGCTGAAGCGCATAACTTAGCTTTATTATTACGTGCTGGTGCGTTAATTGCGCCAATTACCATCGTTGAAGAACGTACAGTTGGTCCAACATTAGGTGCTGAAAACGTTCAATTAGGTTTCCAAGCTATCTTACTAGGTTTTGGCTTAGTATTTGTATTTATGGCTATTTATTACCGTGCTTTTGGTTTAGTCGCTAACGTTGCATTACTTGCTAACTTAGTCTTAATTGTGGGCATAATGTCGTTAATTCCTGGAGCTACATTAACATTGCCTGGTATGGCGGGTATTGTACTAACAGTAGGTATGGCGGTAGATGCTAACGTACTCATATTTGAACGTATTCGTGAAGAAATACGTGAAGGCAAAACAATTCAACAAGCAATTCACCAAGGGTATGAAGCAGCGTTTTCAACCATTATTGATGCCAATATAACTACTTTAATTGCCGCATTAATATTATTTGCTGTTGGCACTGGGCCTGTTAAAGGCTTCGCAGTTACCTTATCAATAGGTATTATTACTTCAATGTTTACATCGGTTATTGCTTCACGAACCGTAGTAAATTCTATTTGGGGTGGAAAACGCCTTGAAAAGTTATCGATATAGTCAGACGGGAATTTAAATATAATGCAAATTTTACAGTTAAAAGAAACCGTCAGCTTTATGAAGTATCGCAAATTTGCGATGGTTTTTAGTGCTTTATTAATGATGGCTGCAGCCTATTCATTAGCGGTTAATAAGTTAAACTTTGGTTTAGACTTCACTGGTGGTACGTTAATTGAAGTTGGTTTTGAAGAAGCTGCCGACTTACAAAAACTACGTCAACTTATGGAAGACAATAATCATGAAGATGCCAAGGTGCAATTTTATGGTAGTAGTCGTGATGTTGTTATTCGTTTAGGTCTACGTGATGACGTGAAAGCGGAAATGCTGGGTAATGAAATACTGGCTATTCTTGAAGAAGGTACACATCAAAAAGTAGATATGCGCCGTATTGAGTTTGTTGGTGCTAGTGTTGGTGATGAATTAGCAGAGCAGGGTGGCTTAGCCATGCTAACAGCGCTTATTTGTATTTTAGTATATGTTGCTTTTCGTTTTGAATGGCGCTTTGCGGTTGGCTCTGTAGTTGCTTTGTTTCATGATGTTTTATTAACACTTGGACTATTCTCTTTCTTAAAGTTAGAATTTGATTTAACCGTACTTGCAGCAATATTAGCCGTTATTGGTTATTCACTTAATGATACTATTGTTGTGTCAGATCGAATTCGAGAGAATTTTAGAAAAATACGTGATACTTCACCAGAAGAAATAATTAATATGTCACTGACTCAAACGTTGAGCAGAACAATTATTACGTCAATAACAACGTTATTAGTATTAGCTGCATTGTTCTGGAAAGGTGGGGCATTAATTCACGGCTTTGCAACGGCTTTACTATTTGGTGTGTTTGTAGGTACTTACTCTTCAATTTATGTAGCCTCTTTAGTTGCATTAGGTTTGGGGATTTCAAGAGAAGATCTAATACCAGAAGTTATTGAAAAAGAAGGTGAAGATCAAGAAGAAATGATGCCATAAGCTAGTCTTATTTTACGGGCTATCCAATATCTTGGTTAACCTACTCAATAAAAAAAACCGAACAACTTTGTTGCTCGGTTTTTTTTATACGCCAACAGCGATTTTTTATGAGTAAAAGGGGTAAAGTTTTGCACTACAGACACGCATACTGTATGCTGCACCGTTCTAATGTCCCCATTGGTATAATTAGCAGGTTGTCTTATACCATTAGGTATTAATCGCTGATATCGCTGCTCGTATTCCAGAACATCACCCAAGAGATTATTTATGAGCACCATTGCCACTAATACAATTAAATTTACTGACTTAGGCTTATCTGAGCCATTACTTAAAGCCGTACGTGACCAAGGTTACGACACACCATCACCAATACAAGCACAGGCTATTCCTGCAGTACTTGCTGGTAGAGATGTAATGGCAGCCGCACAAACAGGCACAGGTAAAACAGCAGGCTTTACCTTACCTTTATTAGAAAAGTTATCCAAAGGTGGTACTGCAAAAAGTCGAGTGCAATCAAATAATGTTAGAGCCTTAGTTTTAACGCCAACTAGAGAACTAGCAGCACAAGTTAGTGACAGTATTGCAACCTACGGCAAATATTTAGATCTTCATTCAACTGTTGTTTTTGGTGGCGTTAAAATTAATCCACAAATGATGCGACTTAGGCAAGGGGTTGATGTATTAGTTGCGACTCCTGGTCGTTTGATGGATTTATATAATCAAAATGCAGTTAAATTCTCTCAATTAGAAGTATTTATTTTAGATGAAGCTGACCGTATGTTAGACATGGGCTTCATTCGTGATATTAAAAAAATTATTTCTGTTCTACCTAAGCAGCGTCAAAATTTGCTTTTCTCAGCTACATTTTCAGCTGATATTCGTGCTTTAGCTAAAGGATTAGTACATAACCCATTAGAAATTTCTGTTAATGCTGAAAATTCAACTGCAGAAAAAGTGACGCAATGGCTAACACCGGTAGATAAAAAACGTAAACCAGCGCTATTAACACATTTAATTAAAGAAAATGAATGGCGACAAGTGCTTGTGTTTACCAAAACTAAACATGGTGCAAATAAACTCACGAAATATTTAGAAGCTGAGGGGTTAACCGCAGCGGCTATTCACGGTAATAAAAGCCAAGGTGCACGTACTAAAGCGTTAGCGTCTTTTAAAGACGGTACTGTACAGGTATTAGTTGCCACTGATATTGCCGCGCGTGGTATTGATATTGACTTGCTACCTAATGTAGTCAACTTTGATTTACCGAATGTACCGGAAGATTATGTTCATCGTATTGGACGTACCGCGCGTGCAGGTAACACAGGGCAAGCTGTATCACTTGTTTGTGCTGATGAATTGAGTTTACTATGGGATATTGAAAATGTTATTCAGCAACATATTGAACGTAAAATACTAGAGCAATTTATTCCTGTTAATGAGTTAGGTGAGTCTAGAGCAATTAGAGCATTAAAAGCGAAGAAGCCAAAGAAAGCAAAAGCGTTTAATGGTGAAAAGGTTGAACATAAAGCTGGTCAACGTTCTGGCAACAATGGTCAGAAAAGTGTTAACAATAAAAATAACAGTAATGCCCAGCAAAAGCCACGTAATGCTAAACCTGCGACAGCAAGTAAAAGAAGAAACAACAACACATAAACCACTACAGAGTACTTAAGTACGTTTAAAAATGCCTATATCGAATAGGTTGTAGGAACAATTTAATCGTACTTAAGTTTTATTAGTCACATTCAAGTTTAGCTAAATAATAGCGGCTAAGGTATCTCTTGTTATCGCTCTTCGTTTATATTGTTAATGTACTTACGCGGGTGTTAAATAGCCTAAGTTTTTCAACTCTAGCTCAGCAAAGGTATCAACCACATCACCAATAACAATTAGGCTAGGTGGCTTGATGTTATGTAATATTACAAGCTCTTCTAACGTTGCTAAGTTACCTTTAATCACTTGTTGATATTGATGTGTGCCTTTTCTGATTAATGCTGCTGGTGTATTTTCACTACGGCCAGCCTCAATTAGCTGTTGGGTTATAATAGGTAAACTTTTTATCCCCATATAAAACACAACGGTTTGCTCAGGATCATTTAATGTCTTCCAAGGCAGGTCAAGTGCACCATTATCTTGCACATTACCGGTAATAAAGGTGCAGCTTCGAGCAACTTTTCGATGTGTTAATGGAATACCTGCATAGCTGGTACAGGCGGATGCGGCTGTCATTCCAGGAACGATATGACAAGCAATACCTCTATCTACTATAAATTTCGCTTCCTCACCGCCACGTCCAAACACAAAGGGATCACCACCTTTTAGTCGTAATACTTTCTTATTTAACTTGGCATTGTCTACTAGAATTTGATTAATAGTGTCTTGTGGAACACGATGGTCAGCCTGTTTTTTACCTACGTAGATTCTCTCGCAGCTAGCGGGCAATAGCGCCATTATCTCTTCACTTACCAAACGATCATAAATGACAACTTCTGCTTGTTGAATGAATCGAAAAGCTTGTAAGGTTAATAGATCAGGATCACCAGGGCCTGCGCCAACTAAAGCAACTTCGCCATGGGTGAAAAGTTGTTTGTGTGCTGGTGGTATATACTGCGGAAAAGATTTCATTATGGATCTGGCTGCTTTTAATAGTGGGGTTAATATTCGTAACTGTTTCAGTATTAGTTACTAGTTTTTACTTCTAATTAAGACGCTAACAGAAGATAATTTTTTAATTGTATTTATGTTTCATCTTTTATTAAAGCAAAAAAAGCGCCAATAGGCGCTTTTTAAAAATATAACTTATACGTTGTTGGTATTGTTAGCTGTGCTAGCCACTTACTTAGTTAAATAGTGACTTAGTTATGCAACTAACTACTTACTTAACGCTTCGCCTAAATGCGGACGAATATTTTGTAAAATTTCTTTTTGTAGTCTTGTACTACTTGCCACAATATTTCCAGATGAAGCATGGTTATGACCACCAACGAAATCTGTTACTAAACCACCGGCTTCGATAACAAGTAATTCACCCGCAGCAGTATCCCAAGGTTTTAAACCTATTTCGAAATAACCATCAACTCGACCCGCGGCAACATAGGCTAAGTCTAATGCTGCAGAGCCTGCACGGCGAAGATCGGATGATTTTTTAAATAAAGTAGTAAACATTGCCATATAGGCCGTTGTATGCTGCTTTTGTTTATGTGGGAAACCCGTCGCTATAATTGTGCCTGATAATTCTTTATGAGCTTTTACACGAATACGCATACCGTTTAATTGTGCGCCTTTACCACGGCTTGCAGAAAATACTTCACCACGAATAGGGTCAAATACTACGGCTTGATCAAGTTTTCCTTTTACTTTCAGTGCAATTGATACTGAAAAATGTGGAATGCCTTTAATAAAGTTTGTTGTGCCATCTAATGGATCAATAATCCATTGATAGTCATCGTCTGAGCCAGTTAATACGCCTGACTCTTCACCTATAATCGTGTGAGCAGGGTATGATTTACGAATAGTTTCAATGATTGCTTCTTCTGCTGCAAGATCAGCACTGGTCACAAAGTCGTTAGAACCTTTTGATTCAATTTCTACTTTATCAAGTTGCTCAAATGAGCGAATAATAACTTTTCCTGCATTGCGCGCAGCGCGCACGGCAATATTTAGCATGGGATGCATAATAATGTACCTATTTGTAAATGGCTTTTAAAAGAACGAGTCGCTTTGAAAGATAGAGAAAATATATTTTTATCTATCAGGGATAAGTCCCCTTATAATTTCAAGCGCGCGCAGTATAGCAAGTTCTAATCTTTTTAGCGAGGGGGGAACTTGAAATAAATAGTTTAATTTATAAGCTGTTTATGTTTGCTATGACTTTGTGTGAGCAGCTATATAGGAAAATAAACTATGTTAAGCGAATTTGATTTGTTGATTTTACGTGTTTTTTATTAGTCACAGCAGTATTCTTCTATGTTAGAATCACAGGCATAAAAACTGGGAGGCAATTACTTTATATATTTCTTTAATGTAGTGTAAAGCCAGCCAACAATGAAACAAAGTAAGAGCATAAAGTAACATGTCAGATTCAAAAAGTAATAGTTTATTAGATCAAGTGCGTATTGTCTTAGTAAATACGTCCGATTGCCGTAATATTGGTAGCGCTGCAAGAGCGATGAAAACAATGGGGTTAAGCCAGTTAATTTTGGTTGATCCAATAGAAATGCCTAATGGTCAAGCGCAAGCGTTAGCTGCTGGTGCCACTGATGTGTTAGCAAATGCCAAAGTTGTTAGTACTTTAAGTGAAGCAATTGAAGATTGTGGCTTGGTTGTTGGCACCAGTGCTCGTTCACGTACCTTACCTTGGCCTATGTTAGAGCCACGAGGTTGTGGTGAAAAACTAATTGCTGAAGCACATGAATATCCGGTTGCCTTAGTTTTTGGTAGAGAAAGCAGTGGATTGACTAATGACGAACTACAGCTGTGTCATTTTCATGTGCAAATCCCAGCTAATCCTGATTACAGTTCATTAAATTTAGCTATGGCAGTGCAAACCCTAAGCTATGAGGTTCGTACTAGTTATTTGTTGTCTATTGATAATGAACATCAAGAGCGTAGTACTGGTAATGGTAATTATATCGGTAAAAAAATAATTAATGCGAAAAGTGAAGACAATGAAGTGTATCCAGTAACGGAAGAAACTGAGCGCTTTTATCAGCATTTTGAGAATGCATTGTTAGGTACTGGTTTTATTGTTGAAAGTCACCCTGGTCTAGTGATGACTAAGTTAAGACGATTGTTTAACCGTGCTCGCCCAGACGTAAAAGAAATAAAAATGATGCGTGGTATTCTTGCTTCAGTTGAAAGAGCTTCTGCTAAGACTTCAATAGACAAAGCATCCGATCATAAAAGTGAAAAAAATTAATACTGTTCTGTAATTTTAATAAGAGAAATACTCTGTGAAAGCGCTCAGTAACTATTAAATTATGGTTAGTAGCCAGTCAGTAAGTTTAGTCAGTGAATGAAAGAAAGGAACCAATATGTTTAGCCGTATTAAAGAAGACATTAATAGTGTTTTCGACAGAGATCCTGCCGCCCGTACCAGCCTTGAAGTATTACTTAATTACCCCGGCTTACATGCTATTTGGATTCACCGATTAAGTCATAAACTATGGAAGGCTAATTGGAAGTTATTGGCACGTGTACTATCTACATTTTCTCGATGGTTAACGGGTGTTGAAATTCACCCAGGTGCAAAACTCGGTCGTCGCTTTTTTATTGATCACGGTATGGGCGTTGTTATTGGTGAAACCTCTGAAATTGGTGACGATGTTACCTTGTACCATGGCGTAACCTTAGGTGGTACTAGTTGGAACGCTGGAAAACGTCACCCTACGCTAGAAGACAACGTAGTTATTGGTGCTGGTGCTCAGGTGCTTGGTCCTATTACTATTGGTAAGGGCGGTAAAGTCGGCTCCAATTCTGTTGTTGTTAAAGATTTACCTGCAAATGCGACTGCCGTTGGTATTCCTGCACGTATTGTTAATGGCCGTACTAACTCGTTACTTGATAAAGAGTTGGGTGAAAAACTTGGTGCCAGTTTAGATAAAGAGTCGCGCGATAAAGCGGCGAAAAAATTCGGCTTCGATGCTTATGCCGTTTCTGCGGATAGTCCTGATCCTGTGGCTAAAGCAATAGGGCGCTTGTTAGATCATATGCATTTAATGGACGACCGTGTTTCAAAGGTTTGTAAAGAAGTGAATCAGTTAGGTGGTAATATTTGCCCGAACGATTTACCTGAGTTACGTGTTGGCGAATTTGTGGAAGATAAAAAAGCTGCGGCTAAACGCCGAGAAAGCAAAGTAGAAAGCTTTGATCCTGAAATTTAAACAGAAATGTAGCTTTAATAAATATAATTTAAATATAAGTTGTTGATTTTGTTTTAATTACTGTCTTTTTTGTTTTTGATTTTCTTACTATAAAAGTAATAGTTGATTAAAATAGTCAAGTATTACTTTTCCATTTAATGATCTTAGTGTAAAATACTTGACTAGATTACTCGGGTATATGTTTGACTATTTTGTAGGGTTATGTAAAATTGCGCTCAATTATCGCATTCAGTGCGTTATCGCAATGTTATGTACTATTAAAATAGCTGATTATATATGTCATCAAATATGTCACTAACGTGGATTAAATGGGCACATTATGAAATTAACTTCTAAAGGTCGTTATGCCGTAACTGCAATGCTTGATGTTACAATTCATGCAGTAAGTGGCCCGGTATCATTAGCTGATATTTCAGAGCGACAAGGCATTTCTTTATCGTATTTAGAGCAATTGTTTTCTAAATTACGTAAAAGCGGTTTAGTGATTAGCATCCGAGGCCCTGGTGGTGGTTATCGCTTAGGTCGATGTTCAGCACAAATTGCTATTGCTGATGTTATTAGCGCTGTTAATGAAAGCGTTGATGCGACAAAGTGCCAGGGCAAGGGTAACTGTCAAGGAGGAGAGCAATGTTTAACGCATTCTCTATGGCAAGGTTTGAGTCAGCGTATTGAAGAGTTTTTACAAAACATATCATTGGCTGAACTTATTACTAAAAATGATGTGAAAACTGTGTCACAACGCCAAAGTGATATGCATATATCTGGTAAAAAAGAGTCATCGTTAGAAACCATTATTCCTATTAATTTATAACGTATTAACTTTTACATTAATTTAGTGCTGTATTTAGAGCAATAGTTAGTTGATAAAGCGCTAAGTTAAATATTCGTACAAGTGGAGAGAGAGAGCCAATGAAGCTTCCTATTTATTTTGATTACTCAGCAACGACCCCTGTTGACAAACGTGTTGCTGAAAAAATGATGCAGTATATGACTACTGATGGTCATTTCGGAAACCCTGCATCCCGTTCACATAAGTTTGGCTGGCAAGCCGAAGAAGCAGTTGATGTTGCGCGTAACCAAATTGCTGAATTAATTAATGCTGATCCACGTGAAATTGTTTTTACTTCAGGTGCTACAGAGTCAGACAACCTTGCTATTAAAGGTGCTGCTAACTTTTATAGTAAAAAAGGTAAGCATGTTATTACGTGTAAAACAGAACATAAAGCTGTATTAGATCCATGTCGTGAATTAGAACGTCAAGGCTTTGAAGTTACGTATCTTGATCCTGAAGATAATGGCTTGATTGATTTGAAAAAACTTGAAGCAGCTATGCGCGAAGATACTGTTTTAGTTAGTATTATGCATGTAAATAATGAAATTGGTGTTATTCAAGATATTGGCGAAATCGGCGAAATGTGTCGTGCACGTAAAATTATTTTCCATGTTGATGCTGCACAAAGTGCTGGTAAAATTAATATTGATTTACAGCATCTAAAAGTAGATTTGTTATCAATTTCAGCTCACAAAATGTATGGTCCTAAAGGTATTGGCGCATTATATGTACGTCGTAAACCTCGTATTCGTCTTGAAGCACAAATGCACGGTGGTGGACATGAACGTGGTATGCGTTCTGGTACATTAGCGACTCACCAAATTGTTGGTATGGGTGAAGCTTGCCGTATAGCAAAAGAAGAAATGGCACAAGATCTTGCACATGCAACTGCTATGCGCGATCGTTTATGGGCTGGTTTAAACCAAATGGAACAAGTGTTTGTTAACGGCGACTTTGACAAACGTTATCCTGGTAATTTAAATGTAAGCTTCAACTTTGTTGAAGGTGAATCATTAATTATGGCGTTAAAAGACTTAGCTGTATCATCAGGCAGTGCCTGTACTTCTGCAAGTTTAGAGCCTTCTTACGTGTTAAGAGCGCTTGGTTTAAATGATGAAATGGCACATAGCTCAATTCGTTTTAGCTTTGGTCGTTTTACTACAAGTGAAGAAGTTGATTATGCAATCGACTTAATACAGAAATCTATTGGTCACTTACGTGATATGTCACCGCTTTGGGAAATGTTCAAAGACGGTATTGATTTAGACTCAATTGAATGGGCAGCTCACTAATTTTAATCTATTCCTTACTGGCAATTAGGTTGGTAAGGATTAAAAAGAAAGTGATAACTGTTAGGAGAAAATATTATGGCTTATAGCGAAAAAGTAATCGATCATTATGAAAATCCACGTAACGTTGGTTCTATGGATAAGAGTGATCCATCTGTAGCAACAGGTATGGTTGGTGCACCTGCGTGTGGTGATGTAATGAAGTTACAACTTAAAATTTCAGCTGATGGCGTTATTGAAGATGCTAAATTTAAAACTTATGGTTGTGGTTCTGCAATTGCTTCAAGCTCATTGGTAACAGAATGGGTGAAGGGTAAATCAATTGAAGAAGCCGGTCAGATTAAAAATACTGCCATTGCTGAAGAATTAGCTTTACCACCGGTAAAAATTCATTGCTCAATTTTAGCTGAAGACGCTATTAAAGCGGCAATTGAAGATTATAAAAGTAAAAACGGTTAATAAACCGAGTTTAAGTTAATAAGATAAGTTCAGTACAAGAATCAAAACAGGAAAAGTAGTATGTCAGTTACCATGACGCCAGCGGCAACAGAGCGAGTTCAATCTTTTATGACGAATCGAGGCAAAGGTCTTGGTTTGCGTTTAGGTATTAAAACGACAGGTTGCTCAGGCTTGGCTTATGTACTTGAGTTTGTTGATGATTTAAATGAAGATGATCATATGTTTAATATTGAAAACGTTAACATAATCATTGACACTAAAAGCTTAGTTTATCTTGATGGTATCGAGTTAGATTTTGTTAAAGAAGGCCTAAATGAGGGCTTTAAGTTTACCAACCCAAACGCTAAGGGCGAATGTGGCTGTGGTGAAAGCTTTAACGTATAACGGCTAAGTACTTTATTGTTTGCTTCTGTTTGGCTCTAGTATTGTGTTATTAGTATTTATAAATTCGTTGAATAATATATTATTATCTGAAGAGTCAATTGCTAAAAAATACTGAGTCGGAATGCAAGCATAAAAAGTAATAATTGAACTGAAGTACAAAATACAAGTATAGAGCACAAAACAGGATGTACGAAATAATGATTAAGGTCTATTTTCGTGCTCTTGTTTTAGCTTTTATTGTATTAGCACTAAATAACGTTAACTTTAACTATCATTCAAAAAACTTAATCGAGTTTAAATTCTTTAGGTAACCAAGTGAATTACTTCCAATTATTCGGGATTGAAGTTAGTTTCGATGTCGATTTAAATCAACTGTCTCAAACCTATCAAACACTGCAAAAGTCGGTTCATCCTGACAAGTTTGCCCATGCTTCTAGCCAAGAACAGCTCATTGCAGTACAAAAGTCGGCAGAGCTTAACGATGCCTATCAAACAATCAAACAACCTTTAGCACGTGCGGAATATATTCTTACTTTACGAGGTGTAGAATTACCGAACGAGCAACATACTTTTGGTGATACTCGCTTTTTAATGAGGCAAATGGAACTTAGAGAGATGTTGGAAGAGGTTACTCATGCTGAAGATGTTGATGCGGCTTTAGCTGCTGCCCAACAAGAGCTTGCTCAAGAATATCAGCAACATTTTAGCTTGTTACAAGCACAAATTTGCGAAAACACTGATGCAGCTAATATGTTAGCATGCGATAACTTACGTAAATTGAAATTTTATCAAAAACTCAATATTGAAGTAGATCGTCTTGAAGATAGTTTGTTTGACGATTAGCAAACAGCGTCTTTTACTTTTTAACTCAAATAACTGAACATAATTAAAACATGGCTTTATTACAAATAGCAGAACCCGGACTTAGCACAGTACCTCATGAACATAGATTAGCTGCAGGTATCGATTTAGGTACCACAAATTCACTTATTGCGAGTGTGCAAAGTGGTGAAGCGAGCACGTTAGTTGACCAAGATGGGCGTGATATATTACCTTCTATTGTGAGTTATCAACCCAATGATATCTTGGTAGGTGAAGGAGCAAAATCATTAAGCGTGAGTGATCCTCAAAATACTATAGTATCGGCTAAACGTTTAATTGGTCGCTCTTTAGCTGATATTCAAAGTAAGTATCCTTCTTTACCATATCAATTTACGGGTGACGAAAATAAGCCAGAAATTGTTACACGTAAAGGTAATATTAACCCTGTACAAGTGTCGGCTGAAATTCTAAAAAGTTTAAGTCAACGTGCTGAACAAGCACTCGGTGGAGAGCTTACCGGCGTCGTTGTTACTGTACCTGCCCATTTTGATGATGCACAACGTCAAAGTACTAAAGATGCAGCAAAATTAGCGGGTGTTAATGTATTACGTCTTCTTAATGAGCCAACGGCAGCAGCTGTTGCTTATGGTCTTGATTCAGGACAAGAAGGTGTTATTGCTATTTATGATTTAGGCGGTGGTACTTTTGATATTTCTGTATTACGTTTGAATAAAGGGGTTTTTGAAGTACTTTCTACCGGAGGTGATTCAGCATTAGGTGGTGATGATTTTGATGTTGTTCTTGCTGATTATTTAGTTGAGCAGGCTGGTTTAACTCGTCCATTGTCTCCGACACTTGAGCGTCAATTAATAAAACAAGCTTGTTATGCAAAAGAACAACTAACGACCTTGGATAATGTTGAGGTTACCTTAACGCTGAGTGCTGATGAATCAAACGAAAAGAATGAACAAGTATGGTCAACTAACATCTCAAAAGAAACGTTTGATGGCTTGATTTCAGCGTTAGTGAAAAAAACCTTAAGAGCATGCCGTCGAAGCTTAAAAGACGCTAATATTAGTGTTGATGAAGTGCTTGAAGTTGTAATGGTTGGTGGTTCTACACGTGTGCCTTTAGTACGCAGTGAAGTAGAAAAATATTTTAATAAAACACCATTAACGTCGATTGACCCAGACAAAGTTGTTGCCATTGGTGCTGCTATTCAGGCTGATATCCTTGCGGGTAATAAACCTGACAGTGATATATTATTACTTGATGTTATTCCGTTATCGCTTGGTTTAGAAACGATGGGCGGTTTGGTTGAAAAGGTTATTCATCGTAATACCACTATTCCTGTAGCAAAAGCGCAAGAGTTTACTACCTTCAAAGACGGCCAAACAGCCATGGCTGTGCATGTTTTACAAGGTGAGCGAGAGCTTGTTGATGATTGTCGTTCGTTAGCCCGTTTTGAATTACGAGGTATTCCTGCCATGACAGCAGGTGCCGCCCATATCCGTGTAACATTTAAAGTTGATGCTGACGGGTTATTATCAGTTAGTGCAATGGAAAAATCATCAGGTGTTGAAGCAAGCATTGAAGTGAAACCTTCTTTTGGCATAGACGATAGTAAAATTGCACAAATGCTTAAAGATTCAATGAACAACGCTAAAGCGGATATTGATGCTCGTATGTTAAAAGAGCAACAGGTTGAGGCTGCGCGGGTTATTGAATCGGTTAAAGCGGCAATCGCCTTAGACCATCATTTACTTGATGCAGAAGAAACGTCTACTATTGAGCAAGTGATAAATTCGTTAGCTGAAATCAGTCAAGGTGATGATGCCGATGCAATTGAAGCCGCGATTAAAAAATTAGATCAAGCGACAGATGTATTTGCTGAACGACGTATGGATAGTTCTATTAATAAAGCGCTAAGTGGTCAGTCTGTCGATAAATTATAAAGAAACAACTTACTTGTATCTTATGACAAAACAAAGATAAAAAGAGATAAATAACATGCCAAAAATTATATTTTTACCCAACGAAGAGTTATGTCCTGATGGCGCCGTCGTTGAAGCTGAAAAAGGCGAAAGTGTATTAAACGTAGCCTTAAGAAATGACATCGGTATTGAACATGCTTGTGAAAAAGTTTGTGCTTGTACAACGTGTCACGTGATTATTAGAGAAGGGTTCGATTCTATCGAAGAGGGCGATGAACTGGAAGAAGATATGCTAGATAAAGCATGGGGTTTAGAGCCTGAGTCTCGTTTAAGCTGTCAATCTATTGTTGGTGATGAAGATTTAGTTGTTGATATTCCTAAGTATACTGTGAATATGGTATCGGAAAATCATTAAAGTGAGCTGAGTTTAATGAAAGCTTCTCGTTAGCTTAGTTAGGCTCAGACCTGTAATATTAGAAAGGGTAATAACATCACTGTTATTACCCTTTTTTGTTAACACAGTAGAATAGTTTCGAATACTTTATACCCGTTTCATTAATTAAGTGAACAATTTTATACGTAAAAAAAAGCATAAAACACAAGGCGTTTTTTTCAATAACTAGTTGTTATAATTATTAAATAAATAACGATGTGGATGGTGATTTTAGCCAGTAGAAATGATCACATAGCTAGTGAGATTGATATTATATCAACAGAGAAGTTAATCGTAATTCATCTATTAACAGACGATATAACACTCTGTAATTACTTTTATTAAAAAATAGAAACACTCGAATTTTTAGGTGTTAGCTTTATTTTTCTTTTTTGATTATCACTTTTACGGGTTGCGACAACGTCTAATACTTGTTCAGCAGGTGTCGTACCAAATAACTCTATTGTGTACTCTAATGGGCTCAGTAAGTCAGTCAAGTTATAGCGCCCCATTACAACTAATTGTGATACAGGATCTTGTGGCGACTGATGAGAAGTGACGGGAGAAAGCATCATATCTTCTAACACGAGTTTTCTGTTTTTATCTTTTAATACGACTTTTTCGTGAATTACATTGGTGATAACGCTGCGGTGTTTAGTAAATTCTATTTTAGAAAGCTTACCATCATTATCGTCATCGACCCCCTCAAAGGCGCTTATAGGCAATGAAAGTACCATAAACACACCGTTATTAAGGATATTAAGTGTGCCACGTTGTGCCACAATGACATGTGCAGATGAGTTGTGTGACACGAGTATGCTAGAAAATAAGGTTAGAACTGAAAAAAGATTATTTTTTATATATTTCATAATGACACTTTATAGTTTATTTAATTTTATTTAGCTGGATATTGTCAAGAACAGATATTTCTAGAGGAGGCTGTTCTTTGGGGTGTTGTTATTAGGGAATGTACCTACTGCATGATCTGGAACGCCGTTTGCTGCTATTTCACGATCCTCATCTGTACAACTCCAGGTGACAATACTATCTAATTGCACTGAATCGGAATCATTATAGGCATGGTAACTATAATCAGATAAAATACTTGTAGTTGAACTATCAATGACTTCAGACACTGTAATATTAACACTGTCAATTTCGCTATTTGCTTCATCATCATTGACCATTAGCGTTACAACGTAAATACCTGCTACATCTGCTGAAAATGATGTTGTCGAGTCTGTATCGCTAGATAATGTAGCAATACTGCCGTCAGGTAACGTAGATAAACTCCATGAGTAGCTAAGTGTATCGCCATCAGTATCACTACTTGCTTCGCCTGATAATGTGGCGGTACTACCAATAAGTAAGATTTGGTCTTCACCAGCATTAGCAAAAGGTACTGTGTTAGTGCCTACAGTATTATCGACATCACCTACGTCAGCTGGATCGCTAGCACCACTACCGCAAGCCGCAAGCGAAGAGGCTAGCAATAAACTTAGTAAGGTATTTGCATTATTGTTACAGCTTAACGTTTTTTTTATGTGTAATAGCGATGGTTTCATTTGACACATTCTCCAAAGGGGGAATATTTACGATTGATTCATATGCTGTAGATAATAATAGGTCAATGTGCAAATAATGTGCATTTTTTTGTTATTATGAATATCCTCCGTCATTCTGAACTTGATTCAGAATCCCAATCGTTATGCTGCGTTCTTTATCGTCATTCTGAACTTGATTCAGAATCTCGGTTTATTCAACAGCCCAGAACTGACTATTATCGTGAGGCGTTCTACTTATTATCTATCAGTAACTTTTTTCAGCCTTAGTTACTTTTTCTAAGTAACGGCGAGATTCTGATTTTGGATGCTTTTGGGTAAGTAAATAATAAACGTCTTTAGATGTTTTAGTATTGAGAACTTTCATCGCTGTTGTTCGGTTACTATGAAAGGTTTTTAATACATTTCCTGCACCGCCATTGTAGGCAGAAATAATTGAATAATGACGACTTGTAGCATTAGTTACGGCATTTAAATAGTTATTATTGAGAATATATAAATAGGCAGTACCAATATCAATGTTATAAGCAGGATCGAATAGTTGCTGCTTGGTTGGCATACCACTTTTATTTTTAATACGCTGAAATACATCAGCACCTGCGGTTTTGGGCACAACTTGCATCAGGCCGTAAGCATTAGCTGAACTCACTGCAAACGGGTTAAAACTACTTTCAGTTTCAATTATGCCGTAGATTAATTGTGGTGATATTTGATAACGCTTAGCTGCAGCGAGTACAAAGGTACTGTATTTTTGTTCACGTAGATGTTGATGTTTTTCAACCATATCAATTCTAACTGCGTAAATTTGTTTTCCGTTGTTACTGTATTTTTGTAACTTGAATTCAGTCAAATACTTGGAGAATCGATTAGCACGCCATTGGTATTGAATCGCTTTATTATCATGATCAAGTACTTGCTGATATAAATAAGGTTGGCCTGATAGTGTTGGAGCATCACTGGAAAATATATCGGTTTTACTTGGATCTGCTGTTGATAATAGAGTAGTAGTAATGGCATTTTGTAAATTAGTAAGTGTTTTAGTTTGAGAGTTATCTGCTAAAGTTTCGATCAACACAGTGCCTTTTTCAAAGTCAACAATGGCACGAGCTCTGTAGTTATTTGTATATTTAACCAGTTTTTTATTATTAGGTACTTGCGGTTTCTTTTCGCCCCACACCTCAGCAATTTTTTGGCTTAATTCATTGAGCAATGCTTTAATATCATCGACATCTTTTTGAATCAGTTTATTAGTGTGAACCGCTTGCTGCGCAATGGCTATAATATCTGGGTTATCGGATTCTATTTGCTTAATTAATGTTTCGGCGCTTCGAATAGAATCAAAGTTTGGTGTGGTTTTACAGCTAGTTAAGCAGATAATAAGAATAATCATTAATACGTTATTAAACATTAAGGTTACCCTTTATATCACTGGGGGTATTGGTAGCACTGTCGTTGGTTATATCACGGTGCTTTTTCATTTTAGTGTGTTTTGTTAGATTTGTGATCGGCAAAAGTAATAATCCATAGTCGAGTTATATTTTATAATTCAGTTACTCCATAGGTTACTCCATAAATCACTTGTAACGGAATAAACTATTTACGGAGTAATAATACTGATAATTGCTTTTTAAGCCTAATGATGAATCAGAGGGTTAGTGGAATGTAGTACTCAATTCTTCGATTTCTTTGGCACTTTTGTTAACATTTTCTCCACTTAAACTTACTTTATTACATAGCATTTCATTTTCTTTTGAAATAATATCTATATCTGTAATTTGCTTATTCATCTGCTCAGACACCACGCTTTGTTCTTCTGTAGCGGTTGATATTTGTGCGGTCATATCACTGACATCACCAATACTGTTCATGATATTTTCGATAGCTTGTTTAATAATTAATGTATTAGCAGAGCATGCTTCAGCACTATCCTTACTCACTAGCATTACTTTACTCCACTCTTGTAAAGTTTTTTGTAATTCTAACACTGAACGTTGTATATCTCCGGTTGCATCTTGAGTTCTACTCGCTAATGTTCTAACTTCATCGGCAACCACAGCAAAGCCTCGTCCTTGCTCTCCAGCTCTTGCTGCTTCAATTGCAGCATTAAGAGCTAGTAAATTAGTTTGATCAGCAATACCTTGAATCTCACTCATGATTCCTGAAATTTTATCAACATCGAGCACTAAACTCTCAGCACTGTTTGCAGCAGAATGAACATCATTAGCGAGGCTCTTCATTCTTTTCTGATTGTTTGTTACTAAATTGGTCGCATCGTCACATTCTTGTTGAACTTGTGTTACTTTATCATGGGTCGATACCGTATTTTCACTAACATTATTAATCGTGCCACTCATTTCACCAATAGCAGTAGAGAATTGCTCTAATTGTTGATTAATATTGGCAGTTCCTGTCAGCATTTCGTTTGAGGCTACCTTTAAAGCACTCGCTTGACCTGATAATATTTTTCCTGCGTCATAACTACGACCTAGAACTGTACGTATACGCGCTTGCAATAAGGTAGTTTGATATTTCGTTATATTGGTTAAGCCCTTACCGGTAAAAATAAAGCGAGATGGACTATCAGAACGTTTTTTAATTTCTTCTACATAGTTTGGAAAGGTAAATAATTCTTCAGAAAAAATAAGTGCTGTGGCCATGATATTAAACAAAATAATAACTGCGGTGATATATGAGTCTAAATATAATAAAGAAAATAAAAGGGAAGTGGCGAGAATAAGTCCGATAATAAGACGTTTTAATTTTGTGTTTGCGTGAAAATCTGTCACAGTTTTTTGGGCATTTAATTTATCATAAAAATTTTGAGCATCATTTTTTTGTTGAGTCGTGGGTTTTACCCTGACTGATTGATAACCGGTAATTCTACCTCCTTCTGATAAAGGGGTTACGTAGGCATCTACCCAATAATAATCGCCATTTTTACAACGATTTTTAATCATACCACGCCAAGATTCACCATTTTTTAACTTCTTCCACATATCAGCAAACGCTTCTTTTGGCATGTTCGGGTGGCGAACAATATTGTGATGTTGTCCTTTAAGTTCTTCTAAAGTATAGCCAGCTACCCGACAGAACTCTTCATTTGCATAAACAATATCTCCTTGTAAGTCGGTGATAGAAACTAATTGTTCATCATTTGAAAAATTGAGTTCTTTGTTGGTTGTATTAGCCATTTATTATCCTTTAGTTAACTTTGAAACTTCGTTTTATTTATTTTGCTACGCCATTATAGTCAATATTTTTTAATGTAGCTAATTGAATTATATATATTTGTTATATTTTAAACACTGATTATGGGTAAGTAGAGCTATTAAAAGAGCTATTAAGAGGCTCATAACTATAGTAGTAAACTTTTCAATAGTTGCGCTAATTTTAATGTTAGCTTTATTAAGTAAGTTTAAAAAATAAAGTTAGGATACTGTATAGATAATAATCATTGTGGTGCTATAGTATTAATTTAAATCAGTTTAAAAAGCTCTATCTCGATAAGTATATTTAAATTTACTGGAATACAAAAAATATAACGCACTATTTTTGCTTAAATGGAATATTCGTATGTCAAATAAAAACAAAAACGATAAAGCAGCACAAGAGCCTATTACCCCCCTTGGAGAACTTGATCAACTTAGACAAATTGTCTTTGGTGATGCCCAACAGCAGTTAATTACACAACTAACGACATTACGAAGCGATATGGAACATGCCATCAACGAACAGGAGAGAAAGTTTACAATTCGTTTAGAAAAAATACAAAGAGATATTAGTCAGCAGTTAGACAATATAGAAAAACAAGTAAATTTTGTAGATAAACGTCATGATGACAATGAAGAGAGTATGCAAAAAGAACATACCAATCTTGTATCAGAATTTGAAATGTTTACCGTAGCCACACAGCAAGACTTTAAAGATATTGAACAGGCGCTGAACAGCGAAAGTGCCTTACTGTCTAATGGTTTTAATGAGCAACTAGAGCAACTTAAAAATCACCTTGATGCGGTATCAAATGAATTAAGCTCATCTAAAACAGACCGGAAAACACTGGCTAAGTTGCTAGCGACAATGGCAACAAACTTGGAAGATGACCAGCTGTAATGTCGAAGTCGACCGAAGCCAAACAAGTTGAATCTCAGCAGCAACTTGAACAATTAAGATCGCTAATACTGGGTAAAAACAGTCATGTGGTAACCGACGCTATTCAAAAAGAAGCACGTACTATTGTGGGTGAAGTACTTTCTGAAGCACTACATGATAGACAAAAAAAAGATGGCTCAGTTAATAAAGTTTTATTGCCTATTGTAGAAAGTGCAGTCGAAGATTCGGTTGCACATAATAGTGACAGATTAGTTAATTCTCTTTATCCCTTAATGGGCAGTTTAGTTAGAAAATCCGTGACAGCTTTTCTAACTGATTTTATGGAAAAAACAAATCAGTTAATTGATAGTAGTCTCACATTTAAGGGGTTAACTTGGCGTATTAAAGCTTGGCAAGCGGGGGTTAAATTCTCCCAATATGTTGCTTCACAAACATTTGTCTATCGAGTTGAACATGTTTTTTTGATCCACCGAGAAACAGGTTTATTACTTAACTCGGTTAATTTTAATAACACAGCGAAAAGTGATGCTGATTTAATTTCTTCTATGTTAACGGCAATTAATGACTTTGTTGGTGATTCTTTCTTAGATAATGAAGATGGATTAAAAGAACAGCTAGAAACGGTGACAACCGATAATTTCACCTTATTAATAAAGCCTGGGCCTAATGCCTTGGTTGTAGCTGCGGTAACAGGTAAACCACCGCAAAAAGTTAGTGATAAACTACAAATAATATTAGAAAGTATTCACAGTTTATATGCTAGTGAGCTTATGCAGTTTAACGGCGATAATGAAGCCTTTGTTACTGCCGAAAATTTACTGAGAGATTGTTTATTAGCAGAGCAAAAAACAACTGAACCTAAAAATAACAAAACACCTTGGTTTGCTTGGTTAGCTGTTTTATTTTTTATCATTATTCTTGGCTTTCAGACAGTAAAGTGGTGGGAAAATCAAGTATTAAACGATAAGTTGATGACTTTAGATCATGAGTCAGGTGTTGTTATTAATCATATTGAAGTACAAGATCATAATAAGGTTGTGCTTGATATTTTACGTGATCCTGATGCTATCTCTGTTTCTGATTGGTTACAAAAAAATGATTTAACTATTGAGCAATTATCACTAACTGAGCGACTTTATCATTCTTTAGACCTTGAAATTCTAAATACTAGAGCACAGAGAATTTTGCTCGAATACCCTGAAATTACCATGATGTGGCATAGCAAAATTTTACACTTGTCGGGGACATTAGCGGTATTAAAGTCTGCAAAACTACTAAGTGCACTGACGGCTGCTGGTTTTACGTTAGAAAGAAACTTAATAATAGAGGATATTAAGCCTCCTTTTGCTAATGAAGCTATTACAAGTAAGGCGATTAAAGCGCAAATATTTAAAGATTTAGTTGGTAGAATATCAACGATTCAACTTGAGTTTCCTGTTGCTAGTGCTGATGTAACACCTAGTATGCAATTAACTCTGCAGCAACTTTATCAATACTTTCATCAACTAAATCAATTAGCCGATCAACTTGATTTAAACGTTGGTCTAGTCATTATTGGCTGTAGTGATAATTCAGGTAGTATTGCTAAGAATACGTTATTAAGTAGGCAACGCGGAGAAAATACGGGTGATGCTTTAAACCTTTTAGGGCTAAGTAAAGCGCAAATGTATGTTACAGGTTTAGGGCAAATAGATATTATGAAAGTAAAAAATAATGCAAGAAAAGTTATCTTTAACGTGCTATATGTAAGTAATGATGAAAAAACAAACAATGAAATGTAATCAAGTACAAATGTAAATGTAGAATAAACGTTAAAAGGGATATGCCGTATATCAACTGGCATTTTAACAGCACTATACAGAAATTGGAGACGGCTTTTGATTCAAAAGAAAATTTGTTTACTCGGTGCGTCTAGCGTAGGAAAAACAAGTTTAGTTAAGCAATTTGTGGAAGGCATTTTTAATGAAAAATACCTAACCACTATCGGTGTTAAAATTGATAAAAAGGTTGTCACGCTAGAAAATAATTCTCTGCAATTTATGCTTTGGGATATTGAAGGTAATGATCGCTATAATGCTTTTCAAGAACGTTATTTACGTGGCGCCTCAGCCTATATTATTGTGGCTGATCAAACACGCACAACCTCTTTAATTGAAGGTTTAGAGATTCACAGTCTCGCCCGTAAAGTTGCTAAATGTCCTGCTATTCTGGCTATCAATAAAAGTGATTTACAACCAAGTTGGCATTGGGAAGATAAAGGGCTAGAAGATTATAACGATTTGTTTGATTTACATTTCTATACAAGTGCTAAAACCGGTGCAAATGTAGATAACATGTTTATTGAGTTGGCTAAATTGCTGCAAGAGAGTTAATCGCATGACTTCGATACTAAATAATGTACTCAATGCAATGCAACAAGTGATTATAGAACCTGTTGAGGGTAGTCTTAATCTTTTTAAACTTGTTGGGGGCTCTTGCTTATGGGCAACTGAATTACTTCCTCTTTCTGCTAGTCAAAAAGTTTTTAGTATTGACGATAACACACCTTTTTTACAAGATTTTCTTATTGATGCGCAACTAATATGGAATGGCAGTGAAGATAATCGGGTTCGCTCTGGCTTTTGGACTGAAGTTGTTGCAAACAACAAAGAATTACATTTAGAAGCGATTGCAATTAAACAAGACGATCAAAGTTTACTGATTATCAGCAATCAAACTGAAGACTTTACACTTCGCCAAAGTACAATGCAGTCTGCTCGAGAACTCTCTCTCTATAATGATCATTTAATAGAACAAAATGAGTATTTGCATACAAGAATTCTCGCTATTTTTAATAAACCTTACGAACAAGAAAATATTATTACCGCGCTAACGAAAGCAATTGAGAATGCCGGCTTTGCAGTACTTATTACAAAAAGTGATTTAACGACTATTATTGCTAATACAGCTGCGTTACATTTATTTGAACAAGGTGTCTCTTCAACTCATGAGTCTTCAAATCCTGTAGATATTATTGTACAACTTTTAAAAAATCAATTACCAGAATATGAACGTATTATCGCTACTAAATCTAGTTGGGATGGCGAGCTATGTTGGATGTCGCCACCATCGACATTGAAATGGTTAAAAGTTGCTTTATATCCCGTTTTAGATGATTTAAATGAAATAAAGAACTGGATTATTTTTGCTAATGACATAAGTAATATTAAATATTTAGTACAACGAAATGAAAAAAGTGATTTACAGGATTTGTTAACTCAACTACCTAACCGAATTTCGTTTTGGCAAAGATTGGAAAAACAAATAATATCTAATATTCCTTTTTATTTATTGTATGTTGATGTTAATGATTTTAGGCGTCATAACGAATTCTATGGTCATGATGAAGGAGATAAGTTACTTATTGAAGTCAGTGGTCGTATTAAAAGTAGTATTAAAACATCTGATTTCATCGCAAGGGTAGGCGGTGATGAATTTGCTATTATATTAACTGATATCGATAATCAAGCTTGTTGTGAAGGTGTAGTTGAAAGAATTCTTGACTGTACCAGAGAGCCATTTCAAACAAGTGAATTAGAGAGCTTTAATGTTAATTTAAGTATAGGTGCTGCTAACTTCCCCCATGATGCACATAGTGTTGAAGAATTAATGAAGTTTGTTGATTTAAGTGCTTATAACGGTAAAAGATCAAAAGCTAATTCATTACAGTTTTATTCTCAGTCTATGAAAGATGCATCGCGCCTTATTATTGAAGTTGAGCATGAGCTAAGAGAAGCTATCAAAAATGATGAATTTGAATTGTTTTTGCAACCTATTATAGATTTAGAACTTAATAAAATTGTAAAAGCAGAGGCGTTAATTCGCTGGAATCATCCTACGAAAGGAATGCTGTTTCCTGACTCTTTTATTGCTATTGCTGAAAAAAGCGGCTTAATTATTACTATTGGTAAGTGGGTAATTGATACAGCTTGTCAAATGGTGGATAAAATTAACAAAATGGGACATAAAGTTAAAATATCACTGAACCTGTCACCTGCTCAAGTGTTTGATGAAAACCTTTTTCCTCATCTGCATGCTTGTATTAAGAATAATAAAATAGACCCATGTTTATTAGAGTTAGAAATCACGGAAGGCGTGATGATTGATGATTATGCTATTACTGAAAAATTACTGAATAAAGTAAGAGCTATTGGTGTAAGTGTCTCTATTGATGATTTTGGAACTGGCTATAGTTCGCTGGCGTATTTAAAAAAACTACCTTTAGATTTTTTGAAAATTGATCGATCATTTGTTAGAGATATTGTTAGTGATGATAACGATAAAGCGATTGTTAGAGCTGTTATTGCTATGGCACATAATTTAAATTTAGGAGTTATTGCTGAAGGTGTTGAAACTCAAGAACAGTTAGACTTCCTTGAACAAAACTCATGTAACTCAGTGCAAGGTTACTTTTTTAGTAAGCCAATTGAGTTTAGCTCTTTTATTATGTTACTTCAAAATCAAAAAAAGAAAGATTTTGAGTCTCATTCAAGCTAATGACCCACATACGTTCATGACATTGATCTTCTCAAATGCTACTTCTTAGGTCACTAGCTCCGTCATTCCGTAGGTATTTTAATACGGAATCCCACACGTGTGGTTGAATAGTGCGTGAGATCCTGAATCCCTTGAACTACGGAATATAACGAATGAGATTCTGACTCAAGTTCAGAATGACGAGAAGCTAATTCGGTAGTCGTCGATTCCATCATTCCGTAGGTCACTTAATACGGAACCTCCTATTATAAGCTAATTGTACTCAACTAAAGGCCATTGTAATATTGAACACTCGTTGACTGTGGTACTAGTGCATTAATATTATGTTCAACCTCTTTTTCATCCGCAGCTTTAGCTAGTAGTTGCTCAAACTGTCGGATCAATACAACTTTATCTGGTGACTTTTTATCGCCGGCGCCAATGTTGGTTAGGTCAATCATAAAACCATCATATAAATCAGAGAGATCGTTAATGATCTCCATGTTTAAAAACTGATCCTGATTATAAATACTTGGGTAACCTGCTTTTTGTTTATCAATAGCAAAATTATCACCTTTCAAGTTGGTTATGCTCGTTGATTTATCACACGAGAGCATGCAACCGTTATCTATTCTTGGTTTTTCACAACCGACACTTTGTTGGAAGAAGCATTGTCGGCTAGTCATCAATAAAATAGGATGATAAATACTGTAGAACAATTCAAAATTTTCAGGACGGGCAATACTTCTCATTTGTTGCTTGTTAATTTCGTTTGAGATAAACGCACCGCTACAATCAAAGGTTTCTTTCATTGCTAATAAAGCATAAGAGTTTGTTGTATTTAAAAATGGACCTGCAATCCATTTAATGCCTAACCGGTGTGCTTCATAAGCGATACCTGTGTTATTTGTTACAATCAATTCAGGTTTGACTTGCTGTAAAATATTTAAAGCAACGTCGTAATCTTTACCTATTAATACCGATGGAAACCATGGGATTAATTTTGGATTTTGTTTGAAAAAATCAACGTATTTAGTGCAACCACGTTTATAAGCATCGGGTAATTTAAAGTAAACGTTAGCATTTGTTACGTTAGTTAAATTAATATCTTCTTCATCACAAATCAGTAAAGATAACTTAGGCTTAACATATTCTGCTTGAGCGTTTGTCGGTTTAGGATAATTTTTAAGTGGTGGCAGTGTCACTTCGGGTAATACTGCTTTGTTGTTATTTAAGGTTAACGCGAGTTGCTTTTTCAATTCGGTTAATTCTTTAAACGGAATACTTAACCCTTGTGCTAAATTATCAATATTGATTGCTGTTAAATTATAGCTGCTGTTGTTAAAGCTTTTAAAACGCTTATCGATAACGCTTGAATCAATACTCGCTTTATCACTTTGTGTAAGTAAGCTGGTTGATTGCACTTTAAATTCAATATTATCGTCTTTTTCAATCACATTTGCTGTGATCGTTAAAGGCTGATCCAGTGCACCTGAAAAGGTTAATGTCAGTGATAGTTTTTCAATGGTTAAATGTTTGATCTTATCAAAAACAGTGGCTTTAATTTCTTTGTTTTGTTGATGAAGCTCTTGTTCAACTTCATGTATTTGAACCACAGAAATTGCTTTGCTTTTATCTACTGCATGCTTAGTTGAATTATCGCGTGGGTTATCAATAAACATTGACTGGTTCAAGTCACCACGTAAGAAAGCATTAGAAAAGTCACGGTTAAATACTTGATAAAGACGCTCGCCATCTTCGGTTAGCTCACCAGTATTTACGAAGCCATCAATTTGTTTTCGAAAGCTATCTACTACGGTATGTACATAGTTTGCGCCTTTGATACGACCTTCAATTTTAAATGAATGAACACCTGCCTCAATAAGGGCTGGTAAGTCGAAAAAGGCCGAATTGTCTTTAATATTCAGCGGAAAGTTATTGCCTGAAGGCGTTGTTTCATATTCTTCACGACAAGCTTGGCTACAACGGCCTCGATTACCTGAATTACCAACACTGGCAGAAGTTGAATAACATAAACCTGAAAAAGCAACACAGAGTGAACCATGCACAAAAACTTCTACTAAGGTTTCATGCTCTGCGGCTACCGCTGTTATCACTTTAATTTCTTTTAAGCTCAACTCTCTTGATAAGTTAACGCGTGAAGCACCTAACTTTTTCAAGAATGGAATTTGACCAACATTATGCGTGGTAAGTTGTGTTGATGCGTGAATGTCTAATGTAGGAAAGTGCTTGGTGATTAAATTGAACATGCCAATATCTTGCACTATTACCCCATCAAGCGTGGTATTGGCTAATTTACTTAGCAGTTTTGCTAATGATTTAAATTCGCGCTCTAAAATAACGATATTCAATGTGAGAAATATCTTACATTGATACTGGTGTGCTAATCGAATAACACCCACTAATTCATCAAAGGATAGGTTAGACGCTCGATTTCGGGCATTGAATGTATCTAGACCACAGTAAACCGCATCGGCACCAGCAATTATTGCCGCTTTAATCGCATCAACATCGCCACCGGGTGCTAATAATTCAATTTCAGAACTCATTTTTATAACCTACTTTACAACTTTGATTGGTATAATTTTAAAAGAGGGATTTTACCCGTATACTTACCGAAAGAATAGCGTTAAATAAGTTGAGTCGCCTTTGCTTAGGGCTTACTCGTTAATTAGAGAGTTTTTATGTTACTTCCACCGTACCAACACTTTGCGAAAATGTTAGCTTGCTTCTTGCCTGAAGAACGAATTATTAGTAGTTATGCCAAGCGGCTAGCTTTTGGGGTTGATGCAAGCTTTTATCGACTAGTCCCTAAATTAGTATTAATACTTGATACCGAAGCGGAGGTGATAAAAGTATTAAATCACGCTGCTATTGCTAAATTACCGGTTACTTTTAGAGCTGCTGGTACTAGTCTTTCTGGGCAAGCTCAATCTGACTCTATCCTTATTTTATTAACCACTAGTTGGCGAAATCATCAAATAGTCGATTTAGGATTAAAAATAAAATTAGGACCTGGAGTTATTGGTGCAGATGCAAATAAATATTTACTGCCTTATGGCCGAAAAATAGGACCTGATCCTGCTTCCATTAACACCTGTAAAGTTGCAGGTATTGCTGCTAATAATGCTAGTGGTATGTGCTGCGGTGTGGCACAAAATAGTTATCACACCTTAGATAGTATTCGTGTTGTTTTACATGATGGTGCCGTGTTAGATACTGGCGATAAAGATAGTGTTAGTGAATTTAGAAAAACGCATAGTATCTTGTTAAGCGGTATTAAAAGCTTGGCGTTAGAAACAAATAAGAATGAAAATTTACGCCAGTTAATCAATCATAAATATAGATTAAAAAACACCACTGGTTATGCTATTAATTCGTTAGTGGATTTTGAGGATCCTATCGATATTTTAGCGCATTTAATGATCGGCTCTGAAGGTACCTTAGGCTTTATTTCTTCTATCACTTATAACACGGTTGTTGAACATAAATATCGTGCATCAACCTTAGTTTTTTTCCCCACTATGCAAATTACTTGTCATGCTGTCTCTGCATTAGCTAGTGCAAATGTTTCAGCCGTGGAGTTGATGGATAGACGTGCGTTAGCTTCGGTTAGCGATATGGATGGTTTGCCTGACTTTATCAATACGCTTGATGAACATGTTGGCGCCCTGTTAATCGAAACTTGTGCAGCTAACGCTGAAATATTAAGGCAACAAGTGGCTGAACTTGAATTAATGTTAGCTGATTTTGAACAAACCAATGCGATTAAATTTACTGATGTTGCGAGTGAATATTCTCAATTGTGGGCAATAAGAAAGGGCACTTTTCCTGCTGTTGGCGCTGTTCGAGAAACGGGAACGACTGTAATTATTGAAGATGTTGCTTTTCCTGTTGCTAGGCTTGCTGATGGGGTTGCTGATTTGCAATTGTTATTTACTAAATATCAATATGATGAAGCAATTATTTTTGGTCATGCTCTTGAAGGGAACTTACATTTTGTTTTCACTCAAGACTTCTCAACAGAAAAAGAAATAAAGCGTTATCAGTCATTTATGGACGATGTTTGTCAACTTGTTGCTGTCGATTACCAAGGTTCTTTAAAGGCAGAACATGGTACTGGCCGTAATATGGCCCCTTTTGTTGAGCTAGAATGGGGCAGCGAAGGGTTGGCATTAATGCAGCAAATAAAGCAGTTGTTTGATCCTCAAAGTTTGCTTAATCCTGGTGTAATTATTAATGATAATGCTCATGCACATATTACCAACTTAAAAGCCTTACCCGCCGCAGATATTATTGTTGATAAATGTATAGAGTGTGGTTTTTGTGAGCCTGTCTGTCCATCTAATGGCCTTAGTTTCACGCCGCGTCAACGTATTACCAGTTATCGAGAAATTAGTCGTTTAACTTCGACTAATGAAAACCCTGAATTGTTAGCAGAGCTGAAAAAAGACTTTAATTATTTAGGTATCGATACTTGTGCTGCAACAGGCTTGTGTGCTGAACGTTGCCCCGTCGGTATTAATACGGGTGACCTTATTAGAGAGCTTCGTCATCGCAATAATGAAGGTCACCAAGGTGTGGCTAATGCCTTTGCTAATAACTTCTCTACAGTTGAAAAAACAACTCGAATGACATTAGCAGTCGCAAGCTTTGGCCAACGTTTATTGGGTAATAAAGTGATGGCAGGAGTGACAGGTACTATTAGAAAGCTTTCAGCAAATAAGTTACCTCTGTGGAATAAATATATACCACAAAAAGCACACTATAATCCTACGAAAATTAAAGCTAATAGCAATGTTAACGAAGCAGGTTATCGACCTAAAGTGGTTTATATCCCAAGCTGCTCAAGTCGCAACATGGGGCAATCATTAACGGCAACAGACCAGCGCTCGCTAACAGACGTTACTTTATCGTTGATAGAAAAAGCTGGATTTGATGTTATCAGTCCAGATTTTACGGGCGAATGTTGTGGTATGCCATTTAATAGTAAAGGCATGTTTTTACAAGCAGAGCAAAAAAGTAATGCAATGCTTGATAAGTTAGCGATATTAAGTGAGCAAGGTAAGTATCCTATTTTAATCGATACCAGCCCTTGTAAATCGATGTTATTAGAAAATAAAGATAAAATTAGGGGGCTTTCACTATTTGAACCTTTTGGTTTTGTTGAAGAAGTTTTGATTAATCATTTGAACTTCACTCCTGTTGATGAACCTATTATGTTACACATTACTTGTTCTAGCAGTAAAATGGGCTTAGCTGGAAAAATGCAACAATTAGCCGAGCGTTGTAGTACTCAGGTGATAATTCCTGAGCATATTCAATGTTGTGGTTTCGCGGGCGATAAAGGGTTTACCACGCCTGAGCTAAATGACAACGCACTGGCGCCGTTAAAAGCTCAAGTACCTCAAGGTTGTACCGCAGGTTATAGTAATAGCAGGACCTGTGAGATTGGCTTATCTCAACACGCGGGTATTGATTATCAGTCGATTATTTACTTAGTTGATAAAGTAACAACAAAGAAAGTAGGCGAGGTTGTTAGACATTAAACGTAAGAGCCTGAATTAAGTTTATAATAACGGAGAATATTCAGAATGGCGACAAAGCGTGCAGCATAACGGACAAAGCGCCGTCATTCCGTAGGTCACTTAATACGGAATCCCACGCGTGTGGTTGAATAAGAAAGGGATTCTGAGCCCTTTGAGCTACACAGCATAACGATTGGGATTCTGAATCAAGTTCAGAATGATCACCAAGCGCTGTCATTCCGTAGGTCACTTAATACGGAATCCCAAACGTACGGTTGAATAAAGCTGAGACCCTGAGTCTCTTGAACTACACAGCATAACGATTTGTAAAACTATGCATGCTCAGGTTTAACGACTATTTTTCTAATCATAACTTCAATAAAAACCAACAAAGCACCTAAACAAAAGCCAACAATTAAATCGATGGTCAATGGTGTAATCATTGAAAGTACATTTCCGATAAATGGAGTTGTTGCCATAAAGTCAGCGACTGCGGTTATATAAGTTTGCGTGGCATGTATACCGTGTGTGATAAGTGAACCACCAACAAGCCACATGGCTGCCGTACCTGCAATGGCTAAAAATTTCATTAATTTCGGAGCAAAGCCAATCATCAGCCTTCCTAAAGCACGTTTGAACTTTCCCCATATCGATGCCGACTTATCTTGTATTAGCGCTAAACCCCCATCATCAATTTTAACAATACATGCAACTAATCCATATACGCCAACAGTCATTAAAATTGCGACAAAAACCAATACTGATATTTGTGTTGAGATGTCTTTATCAGCAATAGTACCTAGGGCAATAATTATAATTTCAGCAGATAGTATAAAGTCTGTTCTGATAGCGCCTTTTATTTTATCTTTTTCAAAACTTTTTAAATCTATGTTTGGATCTTGTAATGCGGATTTTAATTTTGCTTTATGCGCTTCAACTGCGGCTTTATCTGTAACGTTATGCCAAACTTTTTCGAAACCCTCGTAGCATAAATAGGCTCCACCTAGCATAAGTAACGGCATAATGAGCATGGGTAAGAAATAGCTAAGTAACAGGGCTATAGGAACTAACATGGCCTTGTTGAGCATTGAACCTTTAAATACCGCCCAAACTACAGGTAATTCTCGATCAGCACGTATACCACCAGAAAGCTGTTCTGCATTGACGGCAAGGTCATCACCAAGAACACCTGCTGTTTTTTTAGCTGCTACTTTAGACAGCACTGCAATGTCATCGAGCAACATGGCAATATCATCAAGTAAAGTAAGTAAACTAGCGCCAGCCATAAAGAATTCCATCAAAATAATTAAGAATAGTTATCATGGTGTTTTTCTTTTTAGTAATCAACCTGAACTTAGCTTAAGAGCCTTTTATTTTTACTCTATTAAGTTTATTCATCATTTACATCTACAGCGTTTGTTAAAAAATATCAGTTTCGCTTTTTCAACCAATTAAGAGCATAGAATAGTAATACTCATATACAGAAATAATCCTACATTGAATGACGTTTAATAGCGGTATTGTTAATGGCGCAATGTTGTATAGGAGCTTGTGATGACAAATCAATCACTAAACAACTATCGAGTAGTGCATTACTGAATTTTTCGTAAATGACAAAAGCACGTGCTAAAGCATCTGTAACTTGGCAAAGGTTGTTTAAGGTTGAGTCTGCTAGGTTTTTTGATCTACAAGAATTATTTCCTTTAAGCAAAGTACCCATTGTTGTATATATTTGTTGAGTTTCTTCTGAAATGTCGGCAAAGGCTAGTGAACCGGCATTACGCACTAAATAAAAGTCTGAAATAAAATCGAATACGGTTGTATTTTTCAGAGCGTGAAGCTGTTTTGTATTTAGCCGTTGTGAGGTAGATTCGCTTGGCAAGCAAGGCGGATCTTCTGTTGCACAATGATCAAGGTTGTTAGTTAACATTAACGTATCAAATAATGAGCGTTTAAGGACGTCATCACGAAAACTTGCTGGCCATTCACGAGGTATAAACCGCCATTTAGCAAGTGCTTGCAAGTGCATTTTAGTGTAATTCTGGTAATTATTAGCGCTTAAAATTTCTTTATTCCAGGTGTGTTCAGGATCATGCTTTAACAGATATTTATGTTCTTTTTGATACGCGCTAAATAGAAGATTAAAGTGTTTAACATTATCAATAGTTACCGTGCTTACAGTCGCGTAACTGTTTTCTATGCTAACTAACTTGTAAGCAGGTCGATATGCTGCAATTGATGGCGCTTGAATATTAAATAGTGTGTTTTCTTTGCTTTTAATTACTGATGTATCGTTCATGTGCATATGTCCGCCAATATGCAGTCTTAAGCCTGTTTCAGCGAGTAATTTTCGAGTGTCATTTGTAGGTTCACGTTTTAGTTGAAAAGCTGTATTACCAAATAATGCTTGTATTGACTCTGTTTGACCGTCATAAAACTCACCCATTGGAAAATGACTAAATGCGATTAATGTTTTGTTCTGTGTTTTTGCACGTTGTACTACTTCTTTGATCCAAGTGAGTAGAAAAGGTTTTTCGGAAAGTACTTTGTTATATCCTGCATTCCCCGAGCCTTGAAAATCAAATACACCATTTTTTACTTGAGGGATATATACGTTTGCATCAATAGCTAATAACCAAAGGCCTGCTAAGGGTTCAATTAAGTAGCTAGTATCAGGGATATTTATACAGTTGCTTTTATCATTTTCGGCGCATTGCACGTAGCTACGTTCAGCTAATGAGGGGCCTTTTGAGAACGGCGTTTCCCATAAAAGTTCATTGTTGCTGGGCATTAGTCCAAAAGGTGCCATAATCTCAACTACTTCTTTGTAGCCTCCATGCGCTATATCGTCACTGCATATTACTTTTTTATTATCAGTGTTTATGTTTATGTTTGTGTTGTTGAGCACTTTCTTGGTGCAACGAAGGTGCTCTGTTGAATAAATAGCTAGTTCTTGTCCTTTTTCATTTAAAAAGTCAGGTTTACCACCCGCACTTTTAAATGGCTTTACCGGATCATGATTACCAGGAATGGCAAAAAAACGCATACCATACTCTTTTGTATATTTATTAAGAATTTTTTTTAGACCATAAAGGTGTACAAGTTGGCCATTGTCGGTAAAATCACCCGGTAGAGCAACAAGTGTTATACCCTTAGCTGCAATATCGTTAAGTGTGGTAATTAAAGCAAAGTAATTTTCATTAAATAAACGTGTAGAATGAATTTGCGATCTCATACTTCGAATACTCACCGGTGGGATATCTTTCGCTAGTTGAATCCCCTTAAACCCTTGTTGAGAAAAATCGCCGTAAATATCATGAAAATGAATGTCTGGTATAAAAGCGACTTGGGTTTTAGTGTTAGCCTGTACGTGTGTTGTTATGCTTATTAAGCTAATGATGAGTAGTAAGGCTTTCATGCTTAGTTCCTGTCAACCGTATCAATGAGTTAAGTTTATTATTTTTTAATTATGTAGAAACAGGGATCATAATGATCCCTGTTTTTTAAACGTTATTTAAAAAATAGCACGCAAACCTAGTGATATTCGTCTACCCGAAAACTCATACATTGTCGGGAAAGCAGAATCAAGTGTATAGCCTTTAGTGGCTTCGTCTGTAATATTAATACCTTCTAATGTCATTTTAATTGTGTCGTTAATATTATAGCCAAGAGAAATATCTGTTTGACCATAAGCATCACGATAAACTGGATATATATCGCGCTCTATATATTCAACATATTTATCTTTATAGTTGTAAGAAATACGAGCATCGAAATTGAGGTTTTCATAATAGAAGGTTACGTTGTAAGTTTCGTCAGCTAGACCTTCTGCTGGGGTTGGAATACCTAAATCTGATGAGCCTGTTAATGAATTATCTAAAGAAGTGTAGTTAGCATTAACACCAAACCCTTCTAATGTACTGTGAAAACGTCCAAATGGAATTTGTGCAATTAATTCAATACCACTGACATCGTAGGCACCTTCGGCATTAACTTTTTGATAAATATCAAAGTCGTACACACCATCAATACTACCGTTATCATTGTATTTAGTTACATCATTAACAACGCCAGTTAATGATTCTCGCACTACGCCTTTAATCTCTTTTTCAAAGTAAGAAATGGCTAATAAACCACCTTTTTCTAAGTACCATTCTAAGCCCATTTCCCATTGGTCGGCATACGTTGGCTGTAGATCAGGGTTACCATCACGGTATTTAAATTCACTTAGGCTGACTGTTCGCTTGTAAGCAATGTCAGTTAAGGCTGGGCGAATAAGAGTTTCGGATGCAGCAGCACGTAAGACTAAGTTGTCACTCAGATCAAGAGAGAAGTTTATGCTTGGTAATAAGTCAGTGTAGTTACCGCTTTTTGATATAGGGGCGGATGTGTAACTCGTTGTACCATCGCTACCTTGTATTTGGTGGTAACCAGACGAAATCACCTCAGTATCAATATAACGAACACCAGCATTTAGGGTTGCGGGCATTTTGCCAATATGAAAAGAAAAATCTGCCATAGCATATATGGCAGAGGTTTTTTCTTTAACTTGATAAAATTGATCAGGTTCAAAATCAACGGTAAAACCGTCGTATCTTAATTCATTACGTGCATAGCTATTTGATACTTGGCTCCAATCTACTTTTGATGAAACTTCAGGTAAGTATTCGCCACCTGAGACTAGTTCTGAAATACTTGTTAGTTGGCTGTCAGCTAATGTGCGTGTACCTACCCATGACGAGTCGCCAGCAGTTGGACCTGTGACACGGTTAGAGCCGTAGTTACGTTCTTTTGATTTATCGGTATAGCGAGCACCGAATTGAATACTTGATAATGAAGGTAAATAAGCTAAGTTTAATTGGCGTGAAAAGTCTAATTGAGCGGCATATTTGTCATCTGAAATATCTTCAATATTTACTTCATTATAATCAAATAAATAAGCTTCGGGTGTATTGTACATATCAAAACTTTCGGCGTTATCACTTGAAAGAGTCTCTGCGCCTGTACTCGTATAACGAGAGCGTGTTGCACGGTAAGCTGTGTGCTTTAAATTGGTGTTTTCTGATGTTTTTTGAGCACCACTATAACCAATTACACCATAAATATCCCATTGTCCAAGTAATGAATCCATTGTCAGACTATATTGTTGGTAGTCAGTATTGTTGCTATTTTCTTTACTTAAAAGCTCATGTTGTGTAGCAGCGTAATCAGCATCTGTTATTACTGTAATTCCATATTCTGACAGGGTTGTATTGTCATATGCATGTACTTTTTCAAGCGAACTAATACTTGATGCTGTGTAGGCTGCTGCATCGTATTCGTCTTCATGGTCATCAAAATTTCCCACTAAACCATCTAACGTTAAACTAAAGTTACTATTAGGTTTATATTGCAAAGATAATGTAGCCCCCCATTTTTCTTGCTCTGTTAAGTAAGCGCGATCACCTACTTTATTCAAAAAGACAACTCGGCTAGTCTCATCATCATCAAATCGGTCGTTAATTATTATACCTGCATCACGCTCTAATACTTCTGCTGTTTGGTCAGCTTGAAATTGCGATGAACCGGTTTTTTCTAACCAACGAGAAATAGGGCGAAAATCTATACCTGAATTACTGTCTGAACGGTTGGTACGTTCTGAGTATGCGAAAGATGCTAATGCCCCCCAATCTCCAAAGGTATCGCTAGCTAATAGGGCAAGTTTAGGATCAGTTTCTTCTGATATTTCGTTATAAGCACCTTCTAGTGAAACCACAATTTTACGTTCATTGTAATCAAAAGGCCTTGCTGTATTAATATCAACCGAACCAGCAATACCACCTTCTTCATCTGCGGCAGTAGGTGATTTTTTTACAGTAACACTTTGAATTATTTCTGAGGCAAAAATATCAAATTCTACGTCACGCCCACCACTACCAGATGCTGTTGCCAGGTTATTAATAGACACAAAGGTGAAATCACTAGGTAAACTTCGAACATTTACTTTTTGCCCTAAACCTTTATTACGTTCAATTGTTACCCCTGGCATTCTTTGTAATGCCTCTGCTAAGTTTTGTTCTGGGAAGTCTGCGATATCAGATGCGACAATCGAATCAGAAAAACCGATATTTTCGCGTTTTAAATCGACTGCCTTTTTTAAGCTTTTTGAATAGCTAGCGGTAACAACAACTTCTTCCATAGCGTGTTCATTTGAATCATTTTCTTGTGCGTGAACTTGGCTTATAAATAAAGTACTTAAAGCAAGTGCTAATGGCGATAGTTGAAACATTCGGTTAGACATTACGTTATTCCTATTTGTTAGTATTTATTAAGATTTAATAAGTTATTTCTCCACTAAAGACGCAACATAAAATGAAAAGGGGACGTATATATTTGATGAAACTTTTATGTCAGTTTTACTACAGAAGTTTCATAAAATTGTCATTAAATCATCATAATAAACCTGTATTTTCTAAGCGAATATTAGCGCCATTTTAATGCTCATTGATTAATAACTTGACGCTGTAAATAACTATACAAAAAAGAGAATCATGTCCCTCACTAAAATGTCATCACCGATTATTAGTAAAAATACTCAGCAACATGGACCATTAGTTAGGTGCTTTATAGCGAACCAAAATTCGCTTCAGGAATTTTTTCGTCGGTCGGTAGATGATCATGCTGATGCTGATGATTTATTTCAAAAGCTTTTGTTAAAGGCGTTAAAAATAGAAAATACGGAGCATATAGATAACTTACTTGCGTATGGTTTTCGCATGGCGAAACACTTAGTTATTGATCATCATAGAGATCAAAAAAAATTTCCAGAAAGTCTTGAACATGATCCAGAAAGTGAAGCTTTATCACTTGAAAACTTACTCGAACATGAACAGCGTATGCGGTTATATCAGCAAGTGTTAATGCAAATGTCACCATTGCGTCGTGACGTTTTTATTCGTCGTCGGTTACATGGTGAAAGTCGGCAATTAATCGCAAAAAATTTAGGTGTATCTGAAGAAGCGGTCAAAAAGCATATATCGCGTGCTATGGATATGTTGAAAAACGCTATATCAACATTAATTAATAATTGATTGTCCCCTTAGTAGAGATTAAACCGTCATTCATATTAGTAATGAAACATAGTTAGTTATAAGAATAAGTTTAAGTTAAAAAATTGAGACATTTAATGGTATCGACATCCAAAAAAAACGCTAACAATGAGCAATTAACGCAACAGATTTGGCATGATCCTGCGCTTATTGAAGCCTTACAAAAAGTAGAGGAAGAAGCAGAGGTTCACCTCCTTGTAAAAGAACCTCGCAAACTTAAGCTTTGGACATGGGGAGGCGCTTTAGCTGCGAGTGTTATTTTTTCTTTTATAAGCTTTAATTTTATCAAATCAGACGTTACGACTTCTGCTCCAGCTAGTGTAGCTGCGCAGTATTATAGTGGTAATGATGCTGAAAATTTAATTTTGTCTGATGAGTCTAAAGTCGCTTTAAATCAACATTCAACGTTAAAATTTAGTGAAAATAGTCAATCAAGAACTGCACTATTAAGTAAGGGAGAAGCTTATTTTTCAATAAAAAGAGATATTGAAAGACCTTTTACACTGGAAGTCGGTAACGCGACTATACGTGTGCTTGGTACTGCCTTTAATGTGAATAATACCTTAGGTGAAACAAATATAGATGTCTTTCATGGGAAAGTTTCCGTAAAGACTATTGACGGTAAACAGCAGATTGAACTGGTTAAAGGACAACGAGCACGTGTCTATAACAATAATATAATTGTTTCTACTTTTACAGCCAAACAACCTGATTGGCAACTTGGTTGGCTTAATTTTGACGATGTCTCTATTAGTAATGCTGTTTATCAACTTAATCGTTATGCTCAAAGGCCAGTTGTACTGAGTAAGGTTGATGCCAATTTACGGGTTAGTGGACGTTTTAAAACGAATGATGTGCTTGGTGCGTTAACCCTTATTGCGCAATTAAATAAGCTTTCAATCAATACTTTTGATGACAGCATTATATTGTCCTCTACTGATTAATATATTTGCACTATTACTATGCTGTTTTGATTACGTTTTTCGGGGCCTATAAATGTTGAAACGTTTTTTATATTTAGCCTTAAGTGCCATGTTATGTGGCTTGTCTTTTTATGTTAATGCGGCACGGGTTAGTTTAATTGAACAGCTCAACAATTTTTCTGAGAAGTTTTCAATCGCGATTATTTATGACAGATCATTACTTGAAGGGGTCGAGGTAGAAGCAAGTAGTGCCCCAAATAACGACATTAATCGTATTGATTTTAATAAGCAGTTGACGACTTGGCTAAAATCGCACCAGCTTAACTGGAAGCAAACCTCGTCAGGTATTCTCATTTATAACGTTAATAATATCCCTAAAAAATCAATTGAAAATTCAGTAAATCAATTAGAAGAAGTCACTGTTATTGGACAATTGCCAACGGGGTCGTTAACTGAGAGATATAATGATAAATATCAACAGTCCGTTGATTATGCACAATTAATAAAAAGTAATAATGCAGGCGAAACCGATTTTATTTTAGGCGCTATGCTTACCCAATTACCTGCTGAAAATTTAGCTGAAGCATTACAAGCGGTTCCAGGACTAAGTATTACTCGAGATCGTGGTGAGGCACTTAATATTAATGCGATGGGGTTAGGCGCAGAGTATCAATTAACGCTGTTTAATGGCCGTCGTCTTGCTAATACTGAAAATGTTCGCAATTCAAATCAATATGGTAAAGCGCATCGTTTTGATATTTTTAGCGCGGGGTTATTTTCAAATGTCGCTGTTTCTAAAACTGCTGATCCTCGGTTACCTAGCGGTGCAATAGGTGCAACCGTTAATTTATTTAGCGATGCCCCATTGGACTATCATAAAAATAACCTAGACGTCAGGTTGACGGTTGCTGCGTTAGAGGGAGAGCGAGATCTTCAGCCTAGTTTTGGAATAACTGCAAATACTAAATTTGCCGATGATACCGTCGGTTTAATTGTGAAGATGAATTATGAAAGTCGACTGCAGCGTCAGTTTCAATTTGAGTCTTGGCATTGGGGGGAAAATGGCGGTGCATTAAATGTTTATCAGTGGCCTGATATTGATGATGATATTTTAGTGCCAACGGATGGCTTGGCACTAACCATTGAAAATGAAGATCGTATTAGAGCAACGATTTATAGTGCTTTAGCATGGCAACCAAGCGAACTATTAACGATTAATACATTGTGGTTTCGTTCTGAAACTGATTTTGCTTTTGATGAATATCGACTATCGATAAATCCATTAAGTCAGTCGGCCCAAGCAAAGGCAATTCATAATAAAAATAGCTTAGATCAGTTTATATTTTCAAATGTTACTGGCAAATCTAGCCGTGAAGAGTCAACACTCTATTATGCTAATAAAACCTTTCAAACAGACATGAAGTGGCAACCTCATCAACGCTTAATAATAACACCATTTTATAGTCATAGTGTAGCTAACAGTTTGACTAAAGAGCCTATTTCTCGAGTACATGTAGGGCTCTCGCCGATGGATGCTCTTGTTGAGTTACAAAACTATTCGGTTGATCAGTTTACCTTTGATCGTAATCTAAAACTGGTCAGTAGTTATTCAAATATTAATCAGATGAGTAAACGTAACATTAATGTATTGAATAAAGTAGATGAATGGGGCATTGATAGTCAATGGGATTCAACTGGGGATTCTCTTTTGGGTAAAAGATTGAAAACGTTAAACTTTGGTTTTTTACATTCAGCCCAAGCGTATAAATATACCCGTCGTGATGTAAGTTTATCGGTTTCTGCTTTAGCGACATTACCTAAATTAGATGGCCGATGGCTAGAATCTATTCCCGATCTTTTTTCCGCTGACTTTATGAATTCAGATACGCAAGATTGGCTGATTCCAAAAAGTGATTTATTTCAATTGTACGATATAAGTTTACCCTTTGGAGGTGTTACTGATAATGATTTACTCAATAGTTATAAAGTAACTTATGTTTCAAAAGAGGGATATTTACAATCGCAATGGCAGTTAGGGCATTGGTCATTTGATACAGGGCTTCGCTATAGTGATATGAAAAGTCAAATAGCGGGGGCGCAATTAAATGCAGCAACTGAAGCTGTCTTTCCACTCAACGATAGCCTTAGTTTTGTAACCTGGTTACCGTCATTAAATATTCTGTGGCAACCGTCTTTATATTGGCAGTGGCGGGCGGGATATAGCCGTTCTTATAATCGTCCGAATTACTCGGATTTAAATCCTAAAGTTCATGTGAACTCTGGTGGTTTGCCTTATGCTGAACTGGGGAATCCTGCTTTACAACCGGTTGTCGCAAATACGACTACGTTTTCTGTTACCTGGTTACAAACATCATTAAATGCTCAATTGTTGGGCTTTAATCATAATATAGATAACTTGATTGTAGAACAAAAAGAGTCTTTTAATTACCAAGATATAGAATACAACTCATTACAAAGAACAAATGACGGCGCTGGTAATATTAACGGTTTACAGGCAAGTATTCACTGGTTACTACCATTGCGTAGTGCTTGGTTTTCAGAAAGTAGTGTAGGCGCTAATATAACACGTATTATCAACGCAAATTTTACCACGCCAGATGAGAGTAATGTTCGAATTGACGGTGTTTCCGATTTTACCGCTAACGTACGTTTTGTTGTCAGTGATGATAGTTGGCAAGCTGGACTGAATGTTAACCATCGGAGTGAATTCCTTACTGATAGGGATGTGACAAACAATGCTGATAGCTATATTAAAGCTTATACTAGTACGGATTTAAGCTTCAGCTGGCTGTATTCAGATAGTTTACGCTTACGGGTGGATGTTTTTAATGTAACCAATGAACCCATTTTTAGTACCGCTAAAACAGATGCCGCCGCTTCATTAATGAAAGCAGAAGATTTTGGCCGTCGTTTTGTTGTTGGTTTATCATTAACGTTATGAGGCTTTTTTAATTGGCATTTGCTTAATTTCCTCGGTGGTATCCTCTTTTTACTACTGTTCTTTCTTACCTACCAACATATTGCCATTTTCTAAGAAGGTTAAAATAATTTGCTTACTAGGGCGATTATCGTCAAATAATTCGCTATATTTTTCAATTATTCTGTCTCTGTCTGCTTGGGTTCTTGCGGTAGACATTTCATCACGAAAGGGTTGTCCTTCCATGATGCCGGCGTAATGACTTGCTAAAGCAGCCGTTGTTCGTAGTGCATTTTCAACTTTTGGATTTTCAGATAATGCCTGTTTTAATTGGTCGGCATAAGCATAATCCGCAGGTAAAACGACCTGACCGTGATTATCAAATTCTACGGTTGCTGGCGGCGATGGAATGTTATATTGCGCCAACAAGTCTTTGAATTGTTCTTGTGAATATTTCGACAAAGTATCAATGTTATGGGTCGTAGGAAGTAATAACGGTAGATCATCCAAGTTCACTGGCGTTGATTGCTGTCCCGGAGTCAGATATTCATCTAGATTAATGGCTGTTTGATCACCTTTACTTGTATTCATCTTAAATACAGCACTTTCCTTTATTTCTTCAGGAGTTGTACTTTGTGCACTAGCTGATTGATAACGGGCAAAAACTTGTGAAAAAGTAGTGCCAGTATTACTAGCGTTAGCTGTTGTGTTATTTGTTTGTTGCACATTTTGTGAATGAATTTGAAAATTTGTAGTGGTGACTTCCATTTTATCCTCGATACTTGATTACGTCATATAAATATACAGATTCTTAGTCAATATTTAGCAAAAAATGTACCATTACCACTTATGTTTTGTCGCGCTTGTTAACCATCAATAATTATGATTGTTCTTACCATATAAATTACAAATAAATGGCAATTTATTGCCGATGTAAAAATACTCAAAGGCACTTTTTGCCGTTTTTATTGGGTCATATTGAGTAAATCAATACACGGCTAACAATTTATAGCTGACGAGGGTTGGTACGCTATTTGCTCTTTAGTTTAGTATCGTAAAGAGTTAAATCATCATATTAGTCTGTCATTTTATTATGTACATAACAGATTACTTATCAATAGGAATGAAAAAACCGATTAAGGAAGATAAGTGATAAATTCAATTAGTTCACAACACTATGCTGTTCAACAAGTTCGAAACAATACCAATAAAGTTGAACAAATTTCGGCAGATAACACGCAAGAAACCAAGGCTATCGTTCATTACGATACCCGAAAATATGCAGTTTCTTTTATTGAAAACGCTTCACCTGAAGAACTAACCGCAAAGGTTGATTCCTTAATCGGACGAATGCCGTCAATGGCGGCGATTAATTTAAATGAAATTATGAATGCCGATAATGGTTTTGAAATAGCCGAAAGAATAAATCGTTTACAAGAGCCATTAAAACAAGCACACCAGAATGTGTTAAATTTAGAACAAGATCTTATTAGTCAGGGGCGTGCAAAGGGTAAAAGTGACAAAGAAATTTTAATGAGTATTGTGCAAATGCAAGATGAACAGTCAGATTTATTTAAGATGTCAATGAATTGGGGAACCAAAGGGCTTACTTCACCTGACAATTATGCCAAGCTAGTTGAATACACACCTAACTATGTCAATTATTATACCTAAAAAGTACTAACGGTTAATGGTGTTAAGTGATGCTATAATTTAGAGATTATTTTGTTGTAAAATCGCCTAGCCGTATAAAGACCCTTGGAAATTTATGATCTACCCGAAAACTTGTTTTAACGCTTTTAGTCAGAATATAAAAGATTACACTCTACCCGAACGTTTTACTTTCCCATTTTGCTATGATCCTCATCCATTGTGCTTATTAGCGGCAACAGAATTACAAAACCAACTTGAAAACCATCAACAACTGTCAAAAGAGCTTGAACAACAAGGGAAAATGTTTGGCGTGCTGTTAGTAAAAAATCAGCAAGGTGACATAGGTTATCTTATTGCTTTTTCAGGAAAACACTTTGATCTTTCTATTCAACAAGCTTCGCTTAAAAATAATATGACCTTTGTACCAGCTGTTTTTGAGCTTAATGATCAAGCCGAGTGGTATCACGATGACAGTATTATTATCAATCGACTTAATCATGAACTCGAGCAACTCTTAGTTAACCCGAAGTTAGAAGAGTACCAATCTCAACTTACATCACTTGCTATTCAACAAGAAGAACAGCTTGCTCAGCAGCATGAAAAAATGGCGTTTAATCGGAAAACGAGAAAAGCTAAACGTAGCCAAGTAAGGGATGATTTTACTGAAGAACAGTTAGCACAGCAGCTGAAAGAATTAGCAAAACAAAGTGTTTATGATAAAAATGAATTAAAAGCGTTAAAACAGCATTGGCTTGATTTAATAACAGCAACGCAAGAAAAATTAACCGCGTTAACTGATGAAGTTGATGCCGTTAAAAATAAACGAAAACGGTTGTCGACAAGGTTACAAAAAAAACTATTTAAACAGTATAGTTTATTAAACAGTGCTGGCGTTGAAAGAGATTTACTTGAATTATTTCAAGACACACGCCATCCAATGCCACCAGCAGGTACTGGTGATTGTGCCGCACCAAAATTATTACAATATGCTTTTATGAATAATATGACACCACTAGCGATGGCCGAATTTTGGTGGGGTCGGGCGCCTAAGTCTGAAATACGTCAACATAAAAAGTTTTATGGTGCATGCTCTGGTAAATGTCAACCAATTTTAGCGCATATGCTAGAGGGCATGACATTAGATGATAACCCTTTATTGGTTAACCCCGCAGAAGGTAAAGCGTTAGATATTATTTATCAAGACAACGATATTGTGGTGGTTAATAAACCGCATGAGTTTTTATCTGTGCCCGGTAAAAACATTGAAGATTCTGTTTATCTAAGAATAAAAGAACAGTTTCCAGAAGCAACGGGCACTCTAATTGTGCATCGATTAGATATGTCTACTTCAGGCGTAATGGTATTAGCGTTAACTAAACGGGCACAAAAAAACATACAGCAACAATTTATTAATCGTACTATTAAAAAGCGTTATGTGGCATTACTTGAAAATAAAGTAGCGGCTAACATTGATAAAATAGTTGAACAAAGTGAAGGGGAAATTAATCTGCCGTTAAGAGGTGATTTGGACGATAGACCCCGACAGTTAGTGTGTTTTGAGGCTGGAAAAGCATCGAAAACCCATTGGCAAGTTATTGAACATACCGATAAAAAAATAAAGTTATATTTATACCCTGAATCAGGAAGAACACATCAATTAAGGGTTCATTGTGCTCATCCACAAGGGTTAAATACGCCAATATTGGGTGACGATTTATATGGAAATAACAATGACAATATTGCTCAGCGCTTACACCTTCATGCACAAAGGTTAACGTTAAGGCATCCTGTTAGCCAGGAAGAAATGACGTTTAATGTCGATGAAGCGTTTTAGGCTCGAATTCAACCATGTTCGGCTCAACAAAGTCATGTTTAATAAATGTAAATAAAAAAGCCTATCACTAAGATAGGCTTGATATGGCGACTAGAGCAACAATGTTACGCGTTTATTTAGTCTTTAATTTCTGCATTATGATAAACATTTTGTACGTCGTCACAATCATCTAACATGGCAATGAATTTCTCAAAATTAGCTAAATCTTCTTCACCTTCAATATCAATATAAGTTTGAGGAACCCAAGAGATCTCTTCAACTTCTAAGTCGTATTCAGGCATAGAGTTAGCAAATTCAGTTTTTATTTTGAAAAACTCAGTGTGTGGTGCATAAACAGTAATAATACCATCTTCTAATTCAACGTCAGACACATCAATGTCGGCCATCATTAAATTTTCTAAAACAGCTTCATCGTCTTCACCTTTAAAAGCGAATATTGCTTGGTGATCAAACATATGTGAAACCGTACCAGAAGATCCGATTTTAGAATTGGTTTTAGTAAAACATTGACGAACATCTTTAATGGTACGGTTGCCGTTATCCGTTAAGCAATCGATAATTACCATACAGTTACCAGGGCCAAAACCTTCATAACGTGCTTCTTCAAAATCTTCACCACCCGTACCTGATGCTTTTTTTATCGCATTTTCTATTACATGTGTAGGTACTTGGTCTTTTTTAGCTCTATCAATTAAACCACGTAAAGCAAGGTTACCATCGGGATCTATACCACCATTCTTAGCACAAACGTAAATCGCTTTACCGTACTTTGAATAGACTTTGGTTTTTGCTCCGGCAGTTTTTGCCATGGATAATTTTCTGTTTTGGTAAGCTCTTCCCATTATTCAATCTCTCGTTTTTCATTTTCATAAAAATAATGAGGTAGATTCTACCAGTCTCACAGGGTTGTTGACTAGAGGGAGAAGGCTAAAAGTTGATATGAGCAGTAAAGAACTGCTTGAAATAACCACTATTTTAGACTTTATTTAGTGGAAGGAATAAATTTAACCAACTTAGTATCCACTAATACTTTAAAGGAATAATTTATGAAAAAGCTTATTTTCTGTTTTGATGGCACATGTAATTCACCTCAAGATGCGGATGATTTTTTTGAAGACTCTAGTATCAGTAATGTATTAAAACTACATGCTTTTTTTGGTGGTAAGCTTAATTCATTTAATGCCAGAAAAAATGTTAAAAGGAATTCTGTAAATACAATTACAACAGCACAACAAAGCTTTTACTACAGTGGTGTTGGTACTCGCGGTAGTTGGCTTAAACGTAAATTCAACGCAATGTTTGCGCCGCCTTATGGCGATATGGATGATATTATCGCCAATGCGCGTGCCGATCTATCTACACATTTTTCTGAAGGAGATGCTATTTATATCTTCGGTTTTAGTCGTGGTGCTGCTATTGCACGCATGTTTGCTGCACATTTGCCTTATAAGGTTAAGTTTTTAGGCGTGTTTGATACTGTTGCCGCAACACGTGGTTCGTTAGATTTAAATCCGGATACTTTCCCTGCCAGTGGTATTGTCTTTGAAAATGGCACTCTTGGTGCTCATGTTGAACAAGCGGTGCATTTACTTTCACTGGATGAGAAACGAATTTTGTTTCAACCAACTTTATTTAATTATGATAAAAGAGTGACCGAAATATGGTTTGCCGGTGTGCATTCTGATATTGGTGGTAGTTACTGGTTTGATGGTTTGTCTGATATTACTTTGCAATTTATGCTTGATAGTGTGCGTGATAAATTGAGCATACAAGATATTAACGAAATTGATTTTGCTGGATTAAAAGTACCGGGGGCGCAAGATAGTATCTGTATTGATGATCTTAATATCAAGCCTTTGGTCGATGGCACATTACATAGCCAAATTCGAACGAATAGAAACGCAGCAACCTTGGCACCTCGCTTAGTTAGGGTAAATATTGACGATGCTAAATCGAAGCATATTCCTATTATTCACCATACTGTTATTGAACGGTTTAACTTGGTTAGTGGTTATCGACCATATTCACTAAGAGATTTAAAATTTAAAGTAATTAATGCTAATGGCAAGCTAGGTAAAATACAGCAGGGGATTAGTAGTTTAGGTTAATGAAATAATGATATAATTATTTTCATTACTCGTTGTTTTGATGGATATCCCTTATTTTATGAGCACCTTAAACCCTACCAATGAAGTTCCTGAAATATCGAACGTTATTGGTTATTTTAAAACGTTACAAGATCGTATTTGCCAAGCATTAGCACAAGCCGATGGCAGTGGCCAATTTATTGAAGACAATTGGAAGCGCAAAGAAGGTGGCGGTGGTCGTACGCGAGTAATGACTGACGGCACTGTTATAGAGCAAGGTGGTGTTAATTTTTCAGTTGTTTCAGGTGATAAATTACCACCGTCAGCAACGGCTCATAGACCCGAGTTAGCCGGCCGAACATGGCAAGCTTGTGGTGTCTCTTTAGTTATTCATCCTAAAAATCCTCATATTCCAACATCTCATGCCAATGTACGCTTTTTTATTGCTGAAAAAGAAGGAGAAGCCCCAGTGTGGTGGTTTGGTGGCGGTTTTGATTTAACACCATTTTATCCTGTCAACGAAGATGTATTACACTGGCATCAAGTAGCTCATGACTTATCAGCACCCTTTGGTGAAAATGTTTATGATGATTATAAAAAATGGTGTGATGAATATTTCTACCTAAAACATCGTGATGAAACTCGTGGCGTAGGTGGATTATTCTTTGATGATTTAAATAAATGGGGTTTTGAAAAAAGCTTTGATTATGTTAAATCCGTTGGACAAGGCTTCATCGACGCTTATGTTCCTATCATCAATCGTCGTAAAAATGATGAATACACTGAAGAGCAAAGACAATTTCAGTTATACCGTCGCGGTCGCTATGTTGAATTTAACTTAGTGTTTGACCGAGGTACATTATTTGGTTTGCAATCAGGTGGCAGAACAGAATCTATTCTAATGTCGATGCCACCTTTAGCACGTTGGGAATATAATTTTAAAGCTGAAGAGAATAGTGATGAAGCAAAGCTTAACCACTATTTAGTTCCTCAAAATTGGTTAAACCGGGCTTAGGTTAACTACTGCCAAGTAAATGCAGGATATACCGGTAAGTTTCGTGCTGCTGATGAACCTGCGTTTACATTCTTTTCAGCTTCAGTAATTTATACCGGTAAGTAATGTTTGAATATCATCTTGCACACGCGAACGTAAATTACACACTTCAATGAAGAAGATAGTGCGAGTGACATTTCTATTGAATAAGCAGTGGTTAAAGAAAAAATATTAACGTCCATTAACCACTACTCTTACTAGATAACCTTAGCTTTACTGCTTTATACCTTCAATATGTAGATTCAATTCTACAGTTTTTGAAGCAGGACCTAAGTCCATTTTAATTGCAAAATCAGTTAACGCTATCGTTGTTGTACCGCTAAAACCTACACGGTATCCGCCCCACGGATCTTTACCTTCACCAATAGTTTCTGCATCAATAACGATTTCTTTAGTCACACCGTGCAAACTTAATTGACCTGTAATGGCTAATTTACCATTACCTTTATCTGCAACAGAAGTACTAACAAATTTAGCATTAGCAAATGAGCTTACATCAAGAAAGTCGCCAGTTCTTAAATGCTTATCGCGTTCAGCATGGTTTGAGTTAATACTACTCGTATCAACATTTACTTCAATTTTTGATGCGGCAATATTTGATTCATCATAACTAAAAGAACCGCCAAATTTGTCAAAACGACCGGTTAACCAGCTATAGCCTAAATGTTGAATTTTAAAGTTGATTGAAGCATGTGCACCTTTAGTATCAATAATGTAGTCAGCTGCATTGACCGTTGGCATGAAGGTGGCTGCAACAAACGCCGATGTAAGTGCTAATTTTGTTAATTGTTTTCTCATAGTTATTCTCCGTTTTTTTGGCGTTTGCCAATCATTCTGTTTAAAGTGTCATCTTTATCAATAAAGTGATGTTTTAGTGCTGCTAACGCATGTAATGTCGCTAGCCCTATCAGTAAATATGCTAACCATTTATGTATAAATCCAGCGACATCCGCTTGATTTTCAATGATAGATCCCAGTGCTGGTATAGTTATCATTTCAAATATTTCTATTCCTCGCCCATCCGCTGTTGAAATTAAATACCCCATTATCATGATAATAAATATCAGCACATAAAGTATAAGGTGGGTCACTTTACCTGCTTTTTTCTCAAGCGAGCTATGGCTTGCTAGATGATCTGGCGTTACTTGTTTAAATCGCCAAATTACTCTAAGTAGCATTACAGCAAAAAATATCAAACCTATACTTTTATGTAAGTCAGGGGCGGTTTTATACCATGGGCTATAATAGGTTAAATCAACCATATAATAGCCTAAGCCAAATAAGCCAAAGATAGTGACTGCAGACAACCAGTGAAAAAAAACACTAATAAATCCATAAGTTGCTTTTGTGTTGTTCAATGCTAACTCCATAATTTTCTATTACTGGGCAAAGAGAGTACTTTAGCTCTCTATAAAATGTATCCAAACATTACTTAGCCGACAGTATTACAATATAAAAACTTAATTAATATTGAATATTTGTTTGTAACTTGTTAACTTTAGCTTAACTACAATTATTGGTAATCTAATAATATATTCATGAAAAGTTGATTAATAAATGACATTAGAACAATTAAGAATGTTGGTGAAAGTTGCTGAGTTAGGCAGCCTTAAAGAGGCTAGTGAAAAGCTATTTAAAACTCAGCCAGCGGTTAGTCAAGGGCTTAAGCAGCTGGAAGCACAATTAGGTTTACAGTTATTTAATCGCCAAGGTTATCGTTTAGTACTAACAGATAATGGTAAACAAATTTATCAACATGCCCAGCGTTTAATGAATGAGGCAAAGCAAATAAAACAACTTGCTTCTTTTTTAGCGATAGGCAATGAGGCCGCAGTTACTTTAGCAATTGAAGCCTCTTATGATCTAAAAAGAATTTTGCCTGTACTTGAATCAATACGTCATGACTTTCCTCATACACAGATCATTTTAAAACAAGAATATATTAATGGGGCATTAGAAGCCGTGAAGTCTGAACAGGCTGATCTTGCCTTAACAACGATTGATCTTTTAGCGTTACAGTCAGGTGATTACGAGGCAAAAAAACTATATCAAGGCGGCTTATGTAATGTAGCATCACCTGCATTACTAGAGCGTCACCCAGCGTTAATGTCAGTAGAAGCGTTGAAAGATGAATATCAAATTGTAGTACAAGATTCAGGGCAGAGCAGTCAGGGAATCAATTATAGTGTACAAACAGGGCAGCGTTGCTGGTATGTGAATGATTTTAATACCAAAAAAACGTTAATTATGAGTGGTATAGGTTGGGGGCGTTTACCTGAATATATGATTGAAAACGAATTAAAATCAAAAGAACTCATTGCGTTAAAACTAAGTGACGTAGAAACATATTTAGCATTAAATTATCAAGTGATAAAACTGAAGTCTAGGTTACTTGGACCAGTTGCCAGTAGGTTGTGGCAGAATATGAGCTTAATTAAAAATAACTAAGCGTGTTTTTTCGCAGGGGCTAATGCTTGTTCAATAGTGGATTGTAATAACGCTATTTTTTGATTGTTTTCTTCTTTTTCTGTTTTAAGTTGTTGTTTTGTTAGTAGTAACTCATTAGTTAGATTTAATGCTGTCATTAATAATGTTTGTTCTGGGGTCGCAATTGATTTACTGTTACGTAAATTAGTTAAGCGATCACTTAACTCAGCGGCAGCACTTAATAAAGCACTTTCTTGTCCAATAGGACAAGCCACTTTTAGTTTACGGTCGAGCACATTTATTTCAACAGTCCGTTGAGTCATTTTATATAATTTCCAAGCTTATTGAACAACATAGAATAAATTGCAGATTAACTTGCACTATAACTGTGCTGATCTTTCTATGCAAGTAAATGACCATATTTTGTATACATTTTTATCTAGCTGTTACAAATTTATTTGTAACTTAGCGTTTCACTGTGTTGTTTGGTATATTGATTTCATTTTTTTAATGGCTATATGCTTCGTCAATATTAGCTTGAAAATTTTAGGGTATAAATTATGGAAATGGATGAGTCGATTAATGTATTTGGTGAACCACTTGAAGCCAGTATGGGTAAGCCGGTTACCGGTTTTTTTCGCGATAATATGTGCAACACCTGTGAGCAAGATATTGGTTCACATACCGTTAGTATTAAAGCAACAGCTGAGTTTTTAGAATATTCTCGCCTTAAAGGGAATGACTTATCTACACCCGTTCCCGAGTTTGGTTTTGAAGGATTAGAACCAGGGGATACTTGGTGTTTATGTGCTGCTCGGTGGCTACAGGCTGAAATGGATGATAAGGCGCCACGAGTTTATCTTAAAAAAACGCATATTAAGGCGCTTGAGATAGTGCCACTTGAGATTTTAAGAAAATATGCCGCTGATTTAAGTTAATTCCTTTAAATTTGTCATCAAAGTTTGCTGCTGTGCTGATGTCTTTTAACTAGGGCAATGTTAGAATAGCTACTTAGCTCTTTTTCTTTAAAATAATTTGTAATGAGTCACGCTCTGCAAACATTCAGTTAAAATATCAGGTGAAAATATGACCGTAAACAAGACGTTAGACTTTGCTAGCACACAGGCAGATATCACTACCGAAAATGTTAAAGCCCACGCCAGTGAAATTCATGGGGTATTAACGGGGTTAATCTGTGCAGGTTTTCCGGTTGACGATGCTAATTATTTAACGATGATAAATGACTTGTTTAATAATGGTGAAGGCTTACCGAACAAAGTTAAATCAACGATTAAGCAAATGTTCACTGAATTATGGACTGATATTCTTGATGATGCATACACTTTTCAGTTAATGCTACCTGATGACGACGATTCTATTGCTGAGCGCGGTCATGCGTTAGGTGTTTGGGTGCAAGGGTTTAATTTAGGCTTTGGCTTACAACAAAAAGATAACCCTGTTCTTTCTGAAGAAGTAAAAGAAGTGCTTACTGATTTTTCTGAAATAGCCAATATATCTGATGATATGGAAGAAAATGAAGACACTGAGCAAGCCTATTTTGAAATAAATGAATATGTACGCATTTCTGCTTTATTATGCTTTAGCGAATTAGGTACATTATCGACCCAAGCAAGCGAGAAAACTCAAAAAAATAGCACAATACATTAGTCAAACATTAGCACTACAGATATCCATTACTGATAATGAATTACTGATGAAAACTTATTGATACCCGCAGTAATAAAATGAAAGAAGTAGAATATATGACAGGAACAGAAAATAAATTACCCGGTTTGGCAAGTTTGTCGATAAGTGATTTCAAACAGCACCGTGAGCGCTTTTTTTCACAAATGTCAGATAATTCATTGGCATTATTCTCTGCTGCCAGTGAAGTTACTCGAAGTAATGATACTGAATTTAATTTTTGTCAGAATAAGAGCTTCTACTATTTAACCGGTTTTAATGAACCTGATGCATTATTAGTGTTACTAAAGCGTGATAATAAAACACAAGCAATTTTATTTTCGCTGCCGAAAGATAAAGCTCAAGAAGTGTGGCATGGCCGGAGAGTAGGACAAGAAAAAGCCTGTCAAGAGTATGGCTTTGATCAATGCTTTACGCTTGATGAACAAAACGATCTTATTTCACAATACTTAAATGGTCTAACACAAGTTTACTTTGCTTTTGACGATAAGCTACTCACTCAAAAAGTGTTTGATTTATTAGCACAAGTCAGATCAGCAGTGCGCCAAGGTGTGAAAGCACCTTCGCAATTAGTTGATGCGAATCCATTGATTGATGAACAACGTTTAATTAAAAGTACCAATGAAATTGAATTGATGCGCCAAGCAAACTACATTTCTATTCTCGCGCATAAAAGAGCAATGCAGCAAACTCAAGTTGGGCTATTTGAATATCAAATAGAAAATGAAATATTACACGAATTTACGCGTCACGGGGCTCGTCACCCGGCTTATGCAACTATTGTTGCTGGTGGTGATAACGCGAATATTTTGCATTATACCAATAACGACGATCGTCTAAATGATAATGAGCTATTGCTTATTGACGCTGGCGGTGAGTTGTCTGGCTATGCGGCGGATATCACTCGAACTTTTCCTATTAACGGTAAATTTACCGAACCGCAAAAGCTCCTTTATCAATTAGTGCTTGAAGCAAAATCACAAGTGATTGCCGCAATTAAACCAGGCACCAACTTTATTAAGTTAAATACAATTGCGAATGAATGCTTAACGAAAGGTTTAGTTGAGCTAGGCATACTGTCAGGTAACGTAGCTGAACTAGTAGAAGAAAAGGTTTGTAAAAAATACTTTATTCATGGTTTAGGGCATTGGCTTGGCTTAGATGTGCATGATGTTGGTGATTATCAGATGAATGAATCACGACAACAGTGCCGAGAATTTATCCCTGGTATGGTGTTAACCATAGAGCCTGGACTTTATATGCCACTTGACGATACAACAATTGATGCGAAATGGCGTGGTATTGGTATTCGTATTGAAGATAATATTGTTGTTACTAAGCTGGGCTGTGAAAATTTAACACAAGATTGCCCTGAAACTATTGCCGATATTGAAGCATTAATGGCTAATTAAACTAATGAAAAATAAGCGTAACACTTTTGATATTATCATTTCAGGTGGTGGTCTTTCTGGCAGTCTGATGGCATTAAGTTTAGCTGATTTGAAAAAAGCTGATGGTAGCTTGCTTTCTATTGCCATTGTTGAAGCAACAAAGCCGACAGCAACAGAGAGAGGAGAGCAAGAGACCACACCCACAGAGTCAGCACAATGTAATGCAGTAAATAAAGAAAGCAGAGTAAGTGGAAAAGATAATAGTACTTCATCACTATTCGATGCTCGTGTTTTAGCGCTTTCGCACGGCAGCGCATCATATTTAAAAAAAATGGGGGTGTGGCAGCATTTATCTAGTGATGCATGTGCGATTGAAAAAATAGATATTTCTGATAAAGGTTATTACGGCAAAGCCAGAATAGAAGCGCAAGAGCATGGGGTTTCAGCCTTAGGTTATGTCATTGAAATGGCGTTAATTGGTCAAGCCCAGCTAAAAGAACTCGCATCAAAAAACAATATTCACTGGTTTACACCAGACTCTATTGTTGATATTCATTGGCAAGGTTCGACACTAAATAGCGATGAACTAAAAGCTTCTACCGAACAAGTAGCGGTAGTACTTGGCTCAGAGCAGATTTTACATGCTAATTTATTACTCGCTTGTGATGGCGTAAACTCCCCTTGTCGTAAATTAGCCGGCATTAAAACTAACCACAGTGATTATCAACAAGTGGCATTAATTACTAATGTTGCTACTAAAAATTCACATCAACATAAAGCCTTCGAGCGTTTTACTAAATCTGGCCCAATCGCGATGTTACCGTTAGCTAAGTTGAGCTCGCAATCAAGAATTGATGTAAGTGGTGATAGTCGTTGTTCGTTAGTGTGGACTATGTTGCCAGAGCAAAGAGAAGAAATTTTAGCACTATCGGATCACGATTTTAAACAAACATTAGAGCGTGAGTTTGGTAGTTGGCTTGGCGAAATTACTCACGTGGGTAAACGAAATGTTTTTCCACTCGTATTACTGCAAGCAGAACAGCAAACTTATCACCGTATGGCGCTTATTGGTAATGCCTCGCACACTATTCACCCTATTGCAGGGCAAGGGTTTAATTTAGGTTTAAGAGACGTACAGCAAATGCGAGAGCTTATTGAGAAAAGTTTGCAAGAACAAAAAGATATTGGCCGTTTTGCTTCACTTAATGAGTATGCGCAAAAGCGTCAGCAGGATCAAAAACAAGTTATCCAATTGACTGACTCCCTTGTTACGTTATTTTCTAATGATTTTATGCCTTTGGTGGCGGGTAGAAATGTTGGCTTAAAAGTCATGAATTACTTTTCGCCCATTAAAAATACTTTAGTGAATAAGTTGATGGGTTACTAATTTAAGTTACGGTAGTTTACGTTAAGCTAACTGAATGAAATAGGCTACCTAGATTAGGCTGTAGCCAATCAAGCAAGTTTAAAATAAGAGAATAAAAATGCAAAAATTTGATGTGTTAATTGTTGGTGCTGGCATGGTTGGGTTAACACTCGCTTTGGCATTAAGAAAAACGAGCAACTTAACCATTGCCATTGCAGACACTTTACCTATTTCTGAGCTAACGGCTGAACCGGAAGTGCGCGTAAGTGCTATTAATGTTGCAAGTCAGACTTTATTTGAGCACTTAGATGTTTGGTCAACTATTATTGCTGAACGCGCTCAATCTTATCAAGGTATGCATATTTGGGATAAAGCTGGCATAGGCAAGTTAGACTTTTCTGTTAATGATCTTAATAAATTTCCCCAAAATGAAAACTTAGGTTTTATTATTGAAAACAAAGTGATTCGTAATGTTTTATGGCATAAAGCCCAAGCAGATGAAGGCATAAGTTTTTTTACTGATAGTAAACTTGCCAATATAACGGTAGGCGATAGTGAAGCTTTTGCTAGCTTTGAAATGCCTGCAACGAGTAATGAAGTGGGTAACAACGCTGTAAATAGCTCAATGCAAGTGCCGCTGATCGCTAAGTTAGTTGTAGGTGCTGATGGCGCTAATTCTTGGTTACGTAAGCAAATGGATATACCGATGATCAGTCGAGATTACGATCATCATGCAATAGTCGCTACAGTTAAATGTTCGCAAGGTCATAAGAAGACCGCCTGGCAAGTGTTCTTACCGACTGGACCTTTAGCTTTTTTACCACTTTTTCCTAAAAACAGTGATACCTGTTCAATTGTTTATTCAACGTCACCTGAAGAAGCTGAACGCTTAATCAAATTATCGCCTGCTGATTTTGCCAAAGAGTTAACGGCAGCGAGTGATGGGAAACTTGGCACTATTGAATTAATCAGTGAGCGCTTTGCTTACCCATTAACAATGCGGTTAGCACAAGATTTTGTTAAAGATCGCATGGTGTTAATTGGTGATGCGGCACACACTATTCATCCGTTAGCAGGGCAGGGCGTGAACTTAGGGTTGTTAGACGCGGCTTCATTAGCACAAACACTTTCTAGCACTATTGATACCGACAGTGGTGATGAATTAACACTGGCGGATCCAAAAAAACTGAAAGCATTTTCACGTTATCGAAAAAGTGAAGCTATTGAAATGATTGCTGCGATGGAAGCGATTAAACAAATGTTTTCTATAAACCAATCAGGGTTTCAATTACTTAGAGGCGTTGGTATGAGTTTACTTAATAACTTCAAACCAGCCAAAAAACACTTGATAGAACAAGCTCTTGGTTTAAAAAGTGACTTACCTGAGCTAGCACAACCGAAACGGCAATGATTGTTTAGTGCTAACTGTATGTGATTCCATATTAAATGACCAACGGAATGACGGTTTTTTTTGTCATCCTGAACACTCTGTGGTCATTCTAAACGCCCGTCCGTCATTCTGAACTTGATTCAGAATCTAAATCGTTATGCTGTGTAGCTCAAAGTGCTCAGAATCTCGGTTTTATTCAACCATACGCATGGGATTCCATATTAAGCCACCAACGGAATGACGAAATCGAAAACCAACGGAATGGTAGTTTTGTGTCACCTTGAACTCGCCGTAGTCATTCTGAACACTTCGTGCTCATTCTAAACTCCTCGTCCGTCATTCTGAACTTGATTCAGAATCTTACTATTCTCGCTCACTAATAAAATTTATTGCGGCTATCTTTGTAATTCACAATAAATAACAAGGATTAATTTTTTAAAACAACCTTTTTTGAAATTAAATTCTGTATAGTTGTTAAAGTTGGTTTTAAATTTGTATTTATGGTTATATTTTGTTGAATAAGCAGAATCCAAGGGCTATAATCTGTGCAAATTTTATGAGCACCTTAATTGTTTGTCACCATACAATTTCAGGTGTAACTACGTAAAGTATGACTTCTTTAGGAATGACGTATGACTAACAAAACCGTATTACATGCAAAACACTTAGCTTCTAACGCAAAAATGGTTGATTTTTATGGCTGGGATATGCCAATTAACTATGGCTCTCAAATAGAAGAGCATAATGCCGTTCGTCAAAAGTCAGGTATGTTCGATGTATCTCACATGACTATTGTTGATGTACAAGGTCCTGATGCAAAAGCTTTCTTACGTCGCCTTGTTATCAATGATGTTGCTAAATTAACTGTTGCAGGTAAAGCACTTTACACTGGCATGTTAAATGAAGCCGGTGGTGTAATTGACGATTTAATCATTTACTTCTTTTCCGACACTAACTACCGTTTAGTTGTTAACTCTGCTACTCGTGAAAAAGATCTTGCGTGGATGACAAAGCAATTAGCAGGTTTTGATGCCACTATCACAGAACGTCCTGAATTTGGCATTATTGCTGTTCAAGGTCCTGAAGCCAAAGCGAAAGTTGCTAACTTACTAACACCTGAACAAATTGCTGCAGTTGAAGGTATGAAACCATTCTTTGGTGTACAAGTGGGCGATTTATTTATTGCTACAACGGGTTATACCGGCGAAGAAGGTTACGAAATTATTGTTCCTGAAGCTGAAGCAGAAAACTTTTGGCAAAAATTACTTGATTTAGATGTAACTCCTTGTGGCTTAGGTGCTCGTGATACGCTTAGATTAGAAGCTGGCATGAACTTATATGGCTTAGATATGGACGAAACAGTATCACCATTAGCCGCTAACATGGCTTGGACTATTAGCTGGGAGCCAGAAGATCGTGACTTTATTGGTCGTGATGTATTAACGGCGCAAAAAGCGGCGGGCGACCAACCTAAACTTGTTGGTTTAGTGCTAGAAGAAAAAGGTATTTTACGTTCACACCAAGTAGTTGTTACTGAATTTGGTAATGGTGAAATAACATCAGGTACTTTCTCTCCAACATTAGGTCACAGCGTTGCGTTAGCACGTGTACCACGTAGCGTAAAAGTAGGTGATGTGATCGAAGTTGAAATGCGTAAGAAAAATGTAAAAGTAACAGTTACCAAGCCTAGCTTTGTACGTAACGGCAAAAAAGTTTTCTAATTTCGAGATATAAAAAATTACAGTAAATAACGTTAATATTTGTATTTATTTTGCTTTATCGTAATGACAATTATTGAATCGTTATACTATTATTTACTAGCCATTGTGCTATAAATTTAAACAGCTTATTTGAAGCTATTTACTTTAAATTATTTACTTTAAAAAAATAAAATCTAACTAACAGGAAAAATAAAAATGAGCAACATTCCTTCAGAATTAAAATATGCAAGTTCACATGAATGGGTACGTAATGAAGGTAACGGTATTGTTACTGTCGGCATTACTGAACACGCACAAGATTTATTAGGTGATATGGTGTTTGTTGAATTACCTGACGTTGGCGATGAAGTTAGCACTGGTGATGATGTAGCTGTTGCTGAATCAGTAAAAGCGGCTTCAGACATTTATGCACCGGTAACAGGTGAAATTGTTGAAGTGAATGAAGATCTTGAAGATTCACCTGAGTTAGTAAACTCTGATGCTTTTGGTGACGGTTGGTTATTTAAAATTAAGTTAGACGATGAAGCTGAATTAGCTGACTTATTAGACGCTGACGGTTACGCTAACTCTATCGACGAAGATTAATTTTCAGTCACATTCAGCGTTTATGCTGCGTTGCTTCATTATTCGTCAAAATCACTTAGCCCACTAAGCTCATTCGACTCATAATTTCAGCGCATTGCCTAAACATCGACTGTTTATGAAAAACTTTAGTCACGATAATCACCTTGAGGGCTTTGCCTAAATATTGATTATCTTAGCTAAACATTAAGCCTTTAAGCGATTATGTTTTAGGCTTTCTTTTATTTCCATTGTTATGAAAACAATTATTTAAGTGAAATTGATATGACTTCTCAATCACCAACTAATTCTTTTGCCTCATTACCGTTGGCAGAATTAGAGCAAACTCAAGATTTTATCCGCAGACATATTGGCCCAAGTGAAGCGCAAACTCAGGCTATGGTTAATGATATGGGCGTTGCATCAGTTGATGCATTAATTGACGAAATTGTTCCAAATGATATTCGTTTAGCACAATTACCCGCAATTGGTGATAGCAAAACAGAAGTACAGGCATTGGCTGATTTAAAAGCTGTTGCTAACTTAAATAAAGTAAACACTTCATACATAGGTTTAGGTTATTACGGTACCTTAACACCGAATGTTATTACGCGTAATGTACTAGAAAATCCAGGTTGGTATACGGCTTATACGCCATACCAACCAGAAATTGCACAAGGACGTTTAGAGTCGCTACTTAACTATCAGCAAATGTGTATCGACCTAACAGGTTTACCGCTTGCGAGTGCTTCTTTATTAGATGAAGGTACCGCTGCGGCCGAAGCAATGGCGCTTGCTAAACGTGTATCTAAAAACAAAAAATCTAACTTGTTCTTTATCTCAAGTGATGTTTTCCCACAAACTATCGACCTTGTAAAACAACGTGCCGATATGTTTGGTTTTGACGTAATTGTTGCACCAGCGAATGAAGCGCCAGAGCACGATGTTTTTGGCGCGCTTATTCAGTACCCAAGTGCAACAGGTGAAGTAACTGACGTTAGCGACTTAATTGAAAAAATTCATGCGAACAAAGGTATTGTTGCGGTTGCCGCCGATATTATGAGTTTAGTGTTATTAAAAGCGCCGGGCGAATTAGGTGCTGACGCGGTAATTGGTTCAAGCCAACGCTTTGGTGTTCCAATGGGTTACGGCGGACCACATGCAGCATTCTTTACTACGAGTGATAAATACAAACGTTCTTTACCGGGTAGAATTATCGGTGTTTCAAAAGATACTCGCGGTAACAACGCACTTCGTATGGCTATGCAAACGCGTGAGCAACATATTCGTCGTGAAAAAGCCAACTCAAATATTTGTACAGCACAAGTATTATTAGCGAACATGGCTGCTTTCTATGCGGTATATCATGGTCCTCAAGGCTTAAAAACAATTGCAAACCGTATTCATCGTTTTGCTGACATTTTAGCAACAGGTACACGTGTTAAAGGTTTAGCGCCTCTTCATGATAACTACTTTGACACGCTTACGTTTAACGTAGCTGACACTAACACGAACAGCAAAGCTGAAATCGTTGAACGTGCCTTAATCTCGGGCGTTAACTTACGTACCGACGTTGAAGGTCAAATCAGTATTTCGCTTGATGAAACAACAACACGTGCTGATGTTGCTCAGTTGTTTACTATTTTATTAGGTGCTGATCACGGTTTAGACGTAGCAGGGCTTGATGCACAAATAGTGACGCAAGGCTCAACGTCGATTCCAGCATCACTAGTACGTGAATCTGAAATATTAACACACCCAGTATTCAACTCGTATCACAGCGAAACAGAAATGTTGCGCTACATTAAACGACTTGAAAACAAAGATTTAGCCTTGAATCATTCAATGATTTCACTTGGCTCTTGTACCATGAAGTTAAATGCAACGGCACAAATGATACCGGTATCTTGGCCTGAATTTGCCAACATGCATCCGTTTGCTCCTCAAGACCAAGCAATTGGCTACAAGAAAATGATTGATGAACTAGCTGAATGGCTAGTTGAATTAACGGGTTACGACAAAATGTCGATGCAACCTAACTCAGGTGCGCAAGGTGAATATGCCGGTTTAATCGCTATTCATAAATACCATGCAAGCCGTGGCGATTCACATCGTAATATTTGTTTAATCCCTGCCTCTGCTCATGGTACTAACCCAGCATCAGCTAACATGGTTGGTATGAAAGTGGTTGTTGTTGCTTGTGACAAAAAAGGCAATGTTGACATGGTTGATTTAAAAGCCAAAGCAGAAGAATTGGCTGAAAATCTTTCATGTATCATGATCACTTACCCGTCTACACACGGTGTATATGAAACGACTATTCGTGAAATTTGTAACATTGTTCACGACAACGGTGGTCAAGTTTATCTTGATGGCGCAAACATGAACGCACAAGTGGGTATTACATCTCCAGGCTTTATTGGCGCAGATGTATCACACCTTAACTTACATAAAACATTCGCTATTCCACACGGTGGCGGTGGCCCTGGTATGGGACCAATTGGCGTTAAATCGCACCTTGCCCCATTTTTACCTGATCACGCATTAATTAATGTTGACGAAACAACCGCTGGCAATGGCGCAGTATCAGCAGCACCTTATGGTAGTGCAGGCATATTATGTATTTCATACCTTTACATTGCATTACTAGGTAAAGAGGGTGTAACAGCCGCAAGTAAGTATGCAATTACTAACGCGAATTACTTAGCGACTAAATTAAGCCAACATTACCCAATATTATACACAGACACCAATGGCCGCGTTGCCCATGAATGTATTGTAGATTTACGCCCAATTAAAGAAGCCAGTGGCGTAACTGAAATGGATATTGCTAAACGATTGATTGATTACGGTTTCCATTCACCTACCATGTCGTTCCCTGTAGCAGGCACGTTAATGATTGAGCCAACTGAGTCAGAATCTAAAGTTGAACTTGACCGTTTCATTGAAGCAATGGTATGTATTCGTGATGAAGTACGCAAAGTTGAGTCAGGCGAATGGACATTAGAAAACAACCCATTACATCATGCACCACATACGCTAGCCGATATTACTGACGCTAACTGGAATAGAGCTTACTCTATTCGTGACGCAGTATTCCCTGTAGCGAGTGTTGCAGCGAATAAATTCTGGCCAACGGTTAATCGTATTGATGATGTTTATGGCGATAGAAACTTAGTGTGTTCTTGTCCTCCGATTGAAACATATATTGATTAGTTATTTTTCATGAAAATCTGTAATTAATTTAACAAAGGCGAATCAGGAATGATTCGCCTTTTTTATTTATCATATTCATTTTATTGACCTTAGCTATTGAGTTAGTTAAGGTCGAAATAAGTGAGCTATCAATGGACTTACGTAATTTAGTAGTATGTATTATTTGAATGAAGTGAAAAGCAGAGGATTAGATATTGAAACTTTATCGATTTGAAAAGTTAGAGGCAGATCGCTGCGAAACTATTATTAATAAAAAATTATGGATTTCAAGCCCTAAAGAGTTTAATGATCTCCATGATTGTCGCCTTCCTGCTATTTACATGCCTTCGTTTACTGAGGTGTACTTCGATAAATTACAAAGTATGATAAATATTTCATATCCTGAAAACTTTGATTATTCTAATTCTATTTTTTATAGAAATCTAATAGAAGATTTAAAAAACTACATCAAACAGGCTAAAACCCCTGGTTTAAAAGCAGATATACGGAGATCTTATTATGTAAGTGCTATTAGGGAGAAAATAATTAACTCTGTTGGCATTTGCTGTTTTTTTTCTGGGGAAATTAATGAGCCTTTACTTTGGGCGCATTACGCCGATAGCCATAAAGGTTTTTGCGTAGAGTATGAGTATGACGAGGAGCAAGATACAAGTATCCATCCAGTTATTTATCAAACTGCACCAATAATACCTTCAGCTAGGGAGCTTTTACTATGTCCGGAGGAATCTTTAACACGACTACTGACATCAAAAACTATGCATTGGCAATATGAAAAGGAATACCGTTTAATAAATCTATTTTCAGGTGATGATAAAGAGTCAGGGAGACTTGTTGACCTTCCAAGTTGCCTTAAACCTTTACAAATAATAAAGGGGGCTAAACTACAAGACGATGAAGGTTTATTAAAAGGCATAGATATTCCTATTAATCGATTTCATCAATAGTAATGTAATCGGGTCATAGCAGAAGTAGGCTGTATAGTTTTATTTTTTGAATATTAATTTTTTACTTTGTAACCTTATGTGAAAAAAAACCGATCAAATAATGGTTATATCTTTAAATTGGTTATTAAACCCCCATATCTTATGAGTGACTGCTATTCGCTACTATAGCGTATAATTTAGGCAGCACAAAAAAATGGAGAAAATTATGGGAATTAAACCAGGGCCAAAAAGAATTGCTGATTCAACAGGAAAACCAGATAGGCGTCAACGGGATAATAAGGAAACACCCGGTAATAAACCATCACTTAAGCCTCATAAGCACAAAAAAGGCGACTAATAAAAGGTAACATATAATTAAAAATAATGAAAAGAGATCAAAGCCAAGTTAATGCATTTATACTTTTTGTATAGTTTATTTTATATTTAAAACGGTTTTGATCCTATTTATTCATACCTAATGTCTTGAATATGACATAAATCTATTTCTTTTTCGGTGTTGGCCAAACAAAGGGATCATTCTTGCTGGTATCAGGCTTTTTAGAAGTCGTTTGTGCCACTTTTACGGTAAAAGGGGGCGGTGACATTTGCTAGTTATTTTTATTCAAGCTGTCACTATATTTTAAATGGCTCTGACCCTATTTTCTCCCTTTCATTAATCTGCCGTAAATTCACAATCTTGCTATAAAAACGTAATAACTCTGTAATGCTAGGTCTTTAATATTTGTCGAAAATTTCGACTAATGATTTATTTAACTAAATAACAGGCAAAATATGAAACATACAAAACTAGCATTTGCTTTAATGGCTACCCTATATTTAACGGCATGTGATGATGGCTCACAAGGTAAAGATGGTGTTCAAGGTTCTTCTGGGTTAAATAGTTTAATTAACCATGAAGCCTTAAATCTAGGTAATGGCGAATGTTTTTTTGGTGGTCTAAAGGTAACCTCTGGTTTAGATAGTAATAGCGATAATGTTTTAGCTGACTCTGAGATAACAACAACTAGCACAAACTGTGACGCAAACCCAATCACGTCATCAGGATCTCCATTACCTTATTCAGTTATGCGCTCTGATATTGATAATGGTGCAAAGTCTGGAAGTTTTATGGAAATTAGAAACGGGGGCTTTGGCTCAGATATGGTAGCTCATCCAACAGAGCCTACACAATTCTATGCATTAACAGATCGCGGACCAAATGCGGCATTTACAGGCGAGCAAGGTACCGGTAAAAAATTTCCTACTCCCGATTATATACCGCGTATAGGGTTATTTGAGTTACAAGAAAATGGCGATGTTAAAAAAATTAAGGACATATTATTAAAACGTCCTGACGGTACAGAAATATCAGGATTACCTAATACAGCTGCATTAGGTGGCACTGGTGAAACACCGTATGACGCCGATGGTAATGTTATTGTAGTTGACATGAGCTTAGCGTTTAATGAAACAACTAATCCAATTAAACTAGATGACTATGGCTTAGATGGCGAAGGTTTAGTGGCACTGTCTGACGGAACCTTTTGGGTAAGTGATGAGTATGGTCCCCATATGGTTCACTTTAATGCTGAAGGTGTTGAAATTGGTCGTATTAATGCTTTTGCTGACGATACACGTAATATATTCACTTTACCTGCTGAATTTGCTAATCGACGTGCGAACCGCGGCATGGAAGGTTTAACTATTACGCCTGATGAAACAACATTGGTTGGTATAATGCAATCTACTATTTACAACCCAAGTAGTGCAGTAAAAGATAACGACATTGTACGTATTGTAACGGTTAACTTAACAGACGGTGCTGTAAGTCAATATTTATACAAACAAGAAAAAAATCAAAACTCACAATCAGGTATTGTTGCATTAAGTAACACTGATTTTGTTGTGATTGAGCGTGATGGTAGTTTTTACAATAAAGATATTTCAGCAATGAAGCATCTTTATAGAATCGACATCAGTAATGCAACTGACATTGAATCAGTTTCAGTAAGTACAAATATTACACAAGATGATGCATTAGGCCTGTTAATTGACGGAAAAACCCTAGAAGAAGTTGCGTTAGAAGCTGATGGATGGTCAACAATTGAAAGTGCTGGCATTCACACTATCAGCAAAACATTGTTAGTTGATCTTGTAGCAGAAACTGGCTATCCACACGACAAGTTAGAAGGTATGTGGTTAATCAACGATAGTACTATTGGTGTAATAAACGATGATGATTTTGCTACTTGGGCATCTGGTGGTGTACTTGAACAGAAATACCTTGATGCTGGGCAAACAGACATTGACGGCAATCGCTTATATATCATTGAAGGTTTAGATTTGGCGCTTTAAGTCTTATTACACAGTGTAAAAAAGGTATTAACGATAAGGTAGTTTTTTATTGTTAATGCCTTTTTTATTTTAGAAACTACTTAAAAATATTTGACAGCAAATTTACCTCTGCTTTTAATAAGGGCATGAGGCATAAATCTATTTCTTTTTCGCTGTTGGCCAAACAAAAGGAGTGTTCTTGCTGGTATCAGGCTTTTTAGACGTCGTTTGTGCCACTTTATTATCTTGCGCGAGTATCGCTCTGATTATTTTTCCGGTTTCTTTATGCTTACTACAAAATGTTTTTAGGTATAAAATTTCCACTCGACTGCGCGCCCACGGGGTTGTACGCAGAAATTTTAAACTTGATTTAAGACGTGGTTTATTCATAAAACAACGAATGTTAAGTAACTCACCCATTTGCTCCCAACCAATTTTTTTTTCTAGTTCGGTTAAGATTTGTTCAAGTTTTACGCCATGAAGTGGGTCATTACTGTTATCCATTGTTTGCCTAAAGTTTAGCTAAAATAAAAACAGCATTGTAACAAGTTTCCTAAATATTGACAGACTTATGCGTTTAATTCAGTTAATAGTAAGTGAATAACGTTACGGAAGAGTGCTTGTTTTTATTGGAGAGGGTAGTGGTGTAAAGTACGCTTAAGAATTTAAAGCGGAATATTGCATAAATATATAAATAAATGAAAATATTTTTACTGACACATGAGCGTGAGTTACATAGAGGAACTAATACTGGCTCTCTTGCGATAGGTAATTCTAATGATATTGTTGAACGTATACTCTGGGAAAGAGTAAATCCTAATAAAGGCCTGACTAAACTAATAGAAAACAATCAGGCGTTGTTATTGTATTCTAAAGGAAAGTCTTCATCAGAAGTACCTTCGACAGAATTACAGGCAAGCATTGAAGAATATGAAAATATTATCATTATTGATGGTACGTGGCAGGAGTCACAGAAAATTTTCAATCACAGCCCTTATTTAAAAGATGCGCCGAAATTTACGTTGAAAACGACAAATGATTCTTTATACAAACTTAGGGCTAATCAAGCTAAAGGTGGGTTATGCACCATAGAATGTATAATCGAAGTATTAAAAATGAAAGGGCAAGATAAAATAGCATCAGAATTAGCTGTAAAGTTTGAGCAATTTAATCACTAAAAGTTTAATCAACAAAAACTTAACTACTAAATATTTAACAGGCATGAAAGCATGCGAGGAGGCGTTTATCTGTTTTTATGCATTAGTGATATGAGCTTTTATCTGGGGCTTAGATATCGCTGAGCATTGATGTGAATTAAGCGAACATGTTGGCTTATAACGTAAACAAAGCATCGTTTTCCTTGGGGTCCATCGTGAGGCGACACTATTTATTTACATGATCGTGCGCAAAAGAGTACTTTTATTTATACACTTTGTATTATTCATTTTATTTTTACATCTAAACCAAGCGATATTACGGTTCCTAACAGTGTTGTGATTACTACCGACACTAACGATCCTATTAGCACATACTCAGTCATACTTCGATCGTCAGATTTATTCAATTCACCGAATCTAAATATTGATTTAGCAGCCAATACAAACCCTATTGCCGCATAACTCCCAACAAGTGTAAAGGTGAGTATTAGTACTCGTTCTAAATAACCTATCAACTTACCGCCGGCGATAAGGCCATTAACACTTGCCTCATTATTGGTTGCTGAAATCGGATACTTTTTCAATATGCTACCAATCACAATGGACGTTGGTTTTAGGATGATCAAATAAGCAAATATGATCATGATAGCATCAGAAAACTTTTCATGTTGTATCATAGAGCCAATAGTTAAATCGTCCGTCATGTGAAATGAAATACCTGCTAGTACAAATATATGTAAAGTCTGATCAATAACAAAGTAGGAAAACTTATGACCGTTAGGTGTAGATACTTTCCATAGGTCTATAAAAAAATGACTTATGGCTACAATAACGACCAAGAAACTTGTTGATTGCCAACTAAGGCCTAATGCCATGGCAGGAATTAATAGCACGACACCGTGTAATAATGAGTGCAAATATAACTCAGGTGCGCGATGTTTTTTTTGTTTTTTTGCATCTACCCATTTTTTGGGTTGTAGATAAAAATCACCAATGATGTGTACAAGTAAAAAAGGGATTAGCGTATCAAAAAAATCAAACATGTTTGAGACCTATAACTCGGTTTATGAATCGGTAATTTAACTCGCTGATTAGTGACCAACCTGATGCTTTAAGTGATTTACTGGCTGTCGCAGCAGCAATATTAAGCCTACTTGATAGTTCATTTACTGATAAAGCGTCATTTGTTCTAAGCATTGGTAGCATAACTTCACATTGGCGTGCAGTTAATTCAGTTAGTTGTCTATCTAAATATTTAAAGAGTAAATTAAAGTTTTCTGAGAGCTCTAAGTGATCAGAGTCAAAATACAGTCTATCATTTTTTAAGTTCTTTAATCCTCGACCAGAAAGAACGAATGCCTCCCCCATCGATTCAGAAACAGACTCACGTAGATCAGCATTTGAAGCAATAGCAAAGCTAATACGGCTATCAAATTTCTTACCTAGCGCTTTAATAGCAACGCGATAGATAATAGTGTATCTGAGTGCGTTCTCAATATCATGTACTACGGTTTTAAATTCGTCGCCTCGTTCAATACTATGTACATTTGATTTATTACCTTCGTTGATCCATGTTTGGATATCTTTGATCCGTGTAAGCAGTCGTTCGAATTGCTCAGAGCTTAGCTCCGTTGAGTTGATAATATCGCCACTGATTACTGAGATAGGTTTATAAGTAGATTTCACATTAAAATTCCTTGCTACACATAGAGTGTAATTTAGTCTTTTTTGGCTAATAATGCAAATTTAGCCTTTTTTGGCTAAATCGTTGATTTTAGCCTTTTATGGCTAAAAAAACAAAGGAGGATGAGCGTTTGGTTACTGAATTATTTTTTAATTATTATTTAATTACTTTTCACGACTATTGTTTGCGTGCGGTTGTTTAAAAAACTGCTTGAATAGACTTTAAGTAGGTTGAAGCATTCGTTATTCATTAAAGTATACGTCAGAATTTCGTGTGATTTTACTTTAATTCAAGCCATGTTAGTTTAAAATATATAAAAGTTAAACGAGGGTTGAGCCGAATTAATGCATTTATACGCTTTGTATAATTCATTTTATTTTTAAAACGGCTCAGATCTTATTTATGTTATTTATAACAGTAATGTACTTGTGCTTAGATAGTAAACTAGTTACTAAGTCTAACCGCTAAATTTCTTTAACAACGCCTTTTCCATGAGAAACTTTTAAGTTAATTTGGCTTTTACTTTCGGTCTCAGCTTGCGTAGCTTTAGTAAAGAAAGATTTATCGTCTGAGTCTAAAGAATACTGATAGGTGCTTTCAGTAGGCACTTTAACAACGATATTACCATGTGAGTTTCGTCCTTCAATTTCAAACCTTGCTGACGATGTTTGTGTTAAGCTGATTTGCCCATGCGCATTTTTTGCCTTTATAAATTTAGCATCACCTTCATAGTATATTGGTCCATGCTTATTACTTAATACGATACGTTCTGAGTCTGTTGTATTGACGCGAATATTACTATGCGCAGCTTCAACGTCCGTCATTTGGCCTTTATGTTTTACAAAATCAATTTTTGAATGAGCACTATCAAACTCAACTTGGTCAAATTGACTCTCTTCAATATCAGCCTTGCCATGACGCCACTGCGCTTCCATTTTATTGCCTACGGCCTTATCAATATCTAAAGTACTATGGCTACCATTAAGAATTAATTGATCTGCATTGATCGTTTTAATAGCTAAACGACCATGGTGTAATTCCAACTCAGCTTGCTTTGCTTGTAAATTGGCGATATCTACCTCAGTATGACTAGCATTTAATGTAAGTTCACTGTAACTGGCGTTATCAAGAGTCATTGAACCATGTGAATGCTTGATAAGTAGATTATTTATGCTTCCTTTGCCAAGTTGAATAACAAGCTTACGTTCAACAGAACAATTACTTCCCCAAACACTCAATTCTTTAATTTCAGCCGATAGTTTTAATGTGCTACTGCTATGGTCTTTTGTGAATTTTTGTAAACAATACTCAGCCTTACCTTTTTTTAGCTTTTGTTCCATGCTAAGTAAAATTAAGTCACTTTCGTTTGCTGTAATACTAATTTTAGTATGATCAAAGTCTAACGAGAGGTTTTCAATATCGTTTAGTTCGTACTCAACTTCACTGATGACGGGGTTTGATGCTGCAAACACTAATGAGGAAGAAGCCAGTATCGCGCAAAGTATTAATGTTTTGCTTATGTTTTTAGTTATATTTTTGGTTATGCTGTTCATGTCAGTATCCTGTAATTTTATTATAGTTTATTGATTGATAAGGTTCTTATAACAGTAATTATGCCAATGTTTTATGTGTTTGATTTAAAAGGATTTTAATAGGCGTTGTATTTTTAATATGTTTTATAATATAAAATATTAACAAACTAAATGGTGATTACCACTATATAGCGGTTTATTTAACTAAATTAATCTTACACGTACGTTAAGGGAGCGTTAGCAAGCCTATTTTAATACATCTTAACCATGTTAAAGCATTCTGTTAGAATAGTAGGCTATCAATTAAAGTATACCGAGCCAGCATGTCAGAATTTCAAGCATTTTCACTTTTAGAGTCAATTATTGACCGTGTTAATCTTAAAGGTTATAAACAGCCTACACCGATCCAAAAAGAATGTATTCCAGCCCTTATTAATGGGGATGATCTGCTTGGTATAGCGCAAACAGGAACAGGAAAAACTGCGGCCTTTTCATTGCCTATTATCAATAAATTTGGACGCAATAAAATAGATATTAAGGCTAAGAGCACACGTTCGCTTATCTTAACCCCTACCCGAGAACTTGCTTCGCAAATAATGGAAAATATTGATGATTATTCTGAGGGTTTAGAACTTAAAACTAAGGTTGTTTATGGTGGTGTAGGAAGACAAGGTCAAGTTGACGCTATCGCAGCCGGACTTGATATTTTAGTGGCAACCCCTGGAAGGTTATTAGATTTAATTGAAACGGGCGATATAAACTTTAAAGCGTTAGAAGTGTTTGTGCTAGATGAAGCCGATACTATGTTAGATATGGGCTTTTTTAAAGATGTTCAAACCATTATATCTAAACTGCCGAAAAGCCGACAAACGCTTTTGTTCTCAGCAACCATGCCTGCGGAAATAGAAATACTTGCTGAGGCTATCTTAAATAATCCAACAAAAATTCAAATAGCGGCTGAAACCGTTACCATTGACTTGGTTAATCAAAGTGTATATCAACTTGAAAAAGCGAATAAAGTACCTTTGTTATTTAATATTCTCGAAAATTCTGCCTATGAAAAAGTACTCATTTTTTGTAAAACAAAGTATGGTGCAGATATTATTGTTAAAGCACTAGAAAAAGCGTCAATAACGGCTGCTAGCTTGCACAGTGGTAAAACACAAGCAGTGAGAGAGGAAGCGTTACAGAACTTTAAAGATGCTAATTTAAGAGTGTTAGTAGCGACTGATGTTGCTGCTCGTGGTATTGATGTTGATAATATTACGTTAGTAATTAACTATAATCTTCCTGAAGATCCAAGAAACTATATACACCGCATTGGCCGAACGGCTCGTGCTGGTAAAAATGGTATGGCCATATCATTTGCTGTAGAAAATGATGTAAGACAGTTAAATAATATTGAAAATAGCATAGGGCAAGTTATCCCGGTTGTTATCGAACAGCCTTTTCATAAAGAATTTTCAAAAGTGGTTAAGCCTGTTAAAAAGGCGATCAAAAAACAGGTTAAGAAAAACAGTAAGAAGCCAACTAAATCGAGAAGAAAATAAATGAAGTTTCAGCTACAGTAATGCACAGTTAATCAGTTAAAGGTCAAAATATTCCTTTTTTTTACAATAATTGTGTGCCGTAGTGTTATTATCCCCTATAAATAGAATCATTATATTGTTTTTTAAATACAGAGCTGAGTTAGGAAATAAATGAAAGAACATTTGCATAACATTTATACAGATGATTTAGCTGATGTTGAAGGATATCGGCGTTTTATTTTTATTGGCTCTTTTATTGGTTGCTCATTCTTACTGCTGTTTTCTTTTATTGATTATTTTTTATTCGATTTGTATTTGGATAGTGCTGTTGAAGCTATTGGCGCTATTGTATTATTTATAATACACCGTATAGAAACAAAAAGGCCGGCCCAATTATGGCCCGTTATTTTAGGAATTGTGACGGTTGCTTTAGTTGTTATGGTTGGCACTTTTGCTAGCCCCTCTGCTAATGGATACGTTGTTTGGTTGTCGTTATTCCCCTTTATTTGTTTCTTATTATTAGAGAATAAAAAGGCTTTTATCCTTTCAATATTTCTTAATGTGTTGTTTGTTGTTGCGCTTATTTATTTTTCTGTTTATTACCCTGAAAAGGGCTTTAATATTTATGGTATTGTAGCAGCTGCGGGAGCATTAACTTGCGGCACAATACTCGCATGGGCCTATGCGGATAATAGAACGAAAATGATACACCTATTGGCTAAGCAGGCTAAAACGGATGCACTAACATCTTTGCTTAACCGACGTGGGTTAATGTCTTCCTTTAACCTTTACATCGCACTGTATAAAAGGCATAAACAAGATCTTTGTGTATTTATTCTTGATCTAGATAACTTTAAATTAGTAAACGATAGCTTTGGTCATGATGTGGGAGATGTTTTAATTATTGAGTGCGCTAATGCTATTAAATCTGAGCTTAGAGATGTTGACTGTGTGGCTCGTTTAGGTGGGGAAGAGTATATTGGAATATTGCCTAACACTTCTTTAGAAGAGGCGGAAGTTATTGCTCATCGCATAAAGAAAACGATTGAAGAGTTAGCGATTAACTTGCCTGATAACTCATGCGTTAAAATAACAGCAAGCATTGGTTTAACATGTACATCTGAAAATAGAGTGTCGTTTGATGCTTTATATAAATCAGCTGATCAAGCGCTTTATAAAGCAAAAAACAACGGGCGTAATCGTGTTGTGTTAGCAGAAAAAACAGTCACGAGTTAAGCTAACTAAGTCTTAATTTATATAGTGATAAATAGGAAAAATAACGTTTTATTAAAAGCTTTAACCGTATTTATAATTGTTCAAATACTGTTAAAGGTCTGGTTGTTGTTATTTTTACACTCACTGATTGTCCTTGCTGCAAACTTACGTCGTGGTGAGTTCTTATCTTAAGTAATTTTTCACCTATTTCAACTTGATATAAACGACTACTTCCTTCATAACGCATTGATACTATTTTGCCATTACCTTGCTCATCTTCTTGTACTAAAAGATCTTCTGGTCGTAATAATAAATCAACATGGCCACTCAGTTGTGCGTGCTCTACTACTTGTTCAAAACCGATATCTGACACAATTAGGTTTTTTCCTGTCGCGATTTCAGCGGAAAGAAAATTTGCTTCTCCTAAAAAACGTGCAACAAAGCGATTAACAGGGTGGCTATAACAAAACTCAGGTTTGTCAATTTGCTCTAATTTTCCTGCGCGCAATACACCAATACGATCGCCAACAGATAAGGCTTCTTCTTGATCATGAGTTACCCAAATAGCGGGAATACCGGCGGTTTTTAAGGCGGTACGAATTTCCCAGCGTAAGTCATCTTTTAGTGCTGCATCTAAATTAGATAACGGTTCATCTAATAAAATAAACGCAGGTTGATGCGCTAGCGTTCGTGCTAATGCAACGCGTTGTTTTTGACCACCTGATAAGTTACTTGGTTTAACATGACGAAAAGCTTCTAAGCCTAGGGTTTTTATCCATCGGTCAGCTTCAGTAGTGTCAGTTAATCGAAAGCCAATATTTTTTTCAACGGTTAAATGTGGAAATAGGGCGAAATCTTGGAACACCATACCGACATTACGTTTTTCAGGGGCAATTTGTTGTTTTACATTGGCGATCCAATTTTTATGGAATACTTCACCTTGCGCAATAGGTATTAAACCGGCAAGTGCTTTTAAAATTGTTGATTTACCACAGCCAGTAGGGCCCACTAGCATAAGTATCTCATCACTAGCTAATTCTAAATTTAAATTGTCTATTACGGTCGTATGACCATACTTGATTGATAAGTTATTGATTGTGAGCATTAACGCTGTTCTTCCTCATTTAATTCAACACTATTCCAGCGTTCTGTACTAAACATAAGCGCTAAACCTAGCGCTGATATGAAAATTAATATTAAACCTGGAATGGCAGCTCGACCAAAATAACCGGCTTCATAGACACGCCATAAATAAGTCGCTAAGGTTTCAAATTCAATAGGGCCAAGTAGCAAAGTGGCTGGTAATTCACGCATTACTTCAAGAAAAACTAAAGCACCTCCGGCAACTATGCCACGCATTGTTAAGGGCAAAGTAATACGTTGATAGGCTTCTTTTGGACTAGCCCCTAGTACGCGTGCTGCGTTTACTAGTGAGCCGTCTAAGCTTTCGGTAGAGCTGCGTATTGTACCTACGGCTAGCGGTAAAAATCTTAATACGTAAGCTAATATCAATAAAGCGAGTGTTTGGTATAAAAATGGTAATTGTAAACCTGCATAGATTAAGGCTGTACCCATTACTATGCCCGGGATACCAAAACCAATAAAGGTTATCCGCTCCATAATACGACCCATTGTACCTTTAATCGCTGCATAAGCTAAAGGTAAAGCCAATATTACGGCAAAAAATGCGGCTAATAAGGATGCATAAGCGGAGTTTAATGCATAAGTAAAATCAAAGTTACCAGTGCCTTCACGCCATAACCATAAAGAGAAAATTGCAAGTGGCAGAACAATTGCTAACATCACTATTGGTAAAGTTGTTAATAATAATAAATTAGCTTGCCAAGGTTTAGGCCAAAAAGTTAAGTGTCGACCTGGAGGCTCTTGACTACCTTTAACTTTTGATTCTAAGTATAAAATTAACCCAACGACTACTAATAACTGTAAAGACAACATAGCCGCTTGGCTTAAACCAAAAGAGTTGTATTCAACATAAATTTCACGGGTAAAGGTATCTAATCCCATAATGGCTGGAGTGCCAAAATCAGACAACGCGTACATGGCAGCGAGTAATGTACCTGCTGCTATACCATTACGAATACGAGGCAATACTACATGCCATATGCTTGATAGTAGTGGCATTCCTAACGTTCTTGCAGCATAAACTTGACTCGCGTCTAAACTACTTAACGCTGCGCGCGTACTCAATAAAACGAATGGATAGGTATATAAAGCCATGATAACGCTAGAGCCCAATAAACCATTAAGTGCAGGTGTGGCGATTCCGGTGACATTTTCTATTTCGCCGCCAGTGCCAAATGCGGCATAAAAAGTAAACGCGCCTAAATAGCTAGGTAGGGCAAGTGGTGCTGCTAACAGAATTAACCAAAACTTTCGCCATGGAATTTTTACATAGGTAACGAGTAACGCTAATGGTACACCTATGAGTACCGCGCCCACAGCGGTGAATAGCATTAACAATAAGGTATTGCTTAATATTTCTAGGTTTCGAATATCAAACATTTGTACGCTGTCAGATGCCAACGCAAATAGAATAATAACGGGAAAAAAAGCTAATAAAGCAATAACTAAAGAAATAGTATACGATAATGGCCAACGGGTCATATTATGCCAGCTTTACGCATTAAGTTTATTGTTGGTCTTAAATCAGCAAGCTTAGTTAGGTCAACATTAGGTGGAGAAAGTTGAGCTAAATTTGGAATACCAGCAGGTGTTGGTAACTGACCCGCGAGAGGTAGTTCATAAGCTTCGGTAGATAAATATGTTTGCACTTCTTTAGATAATAAATAGCGAATAAAATCAGTCGCCGTTTTACCTTCTTTTAATGCTAGTACGCCGGAAGCATTGATTAAACAACCAGCATCATTCTTTGTGAATGCTAATGCTAATCGAGCATCAGGTTTACCTGATTTTAATCTTAGGGTGTAATAATGGTTCGCTAAGCCTAGATCAACTTCACCACGTTCAACGGCCATAACAACACCAAGTTCACCGGCATATTGTTTAGTTTTGTTTTTCATTCCTTTTAGCCAGTGTGTTGTGGCTTTATCACCTTCAATTAAACGCATAGCGGTAATAAAAGATTGAAATGAAGCATAAGCTGGCGCCCAAGCAATGGATAAGTCAGTATCGGGTAAGGCCATAATACTATCAGGAATTTGCGCTGCGCTAATACGATCAGGATTATAGGGTAGGGTTCTAATGCGTCCTGAAATAGGTGCCCAATGACTAAAACGAAATTCAGGTTGTAACTGTTGTGTTAAATCACCAGGTAGTTTTTGCGCAAGACCAGCATCAACTACTTGCCCAATAGCACCAGAATCAACCGCCCAAAAGAGGTCCGCCTGACTAACACCGGCTTTAGCTTCTGCCATGATCATATTTGCTAAAGCGGCTGTTGGTCCGCGGCGGATGCGTAAATTAAAGTTAGGATTACGCTTTTTTATTGCATCTAAAACATCTTCATATAAACCACCTTCACCTCTACCGAGATATAGGGTTAACTCTCCTTTTAATTCCGGTAATTCAGCGACTGGAATAGCACTACTTATCGCAGCAAAACCACGAGCAGATAAAAAAGGAAAGGCGCTTGCTGCACCTAAATAAGAAAGTGTTTTAATAAAGGTTCTACGTTGCATAACTTAAAATACAGCCTTTTTGTTTTTTGCATTTTTTTCTAATAAAGCTTTTGCTTTACTAATTTTTTGAGTCATAGCCAGAACAATTTCACGTACTTTTTCGACGCTCTTTTGTTCTTTAATTGCTTTTGGTAACGTTACGTTAAAATCTTTTTCTAAATCTTCAACTAAACTTGCATCTAAAGCGATAAGTTCGCCTTCAACACCTTCAAATAAGTTAAGGTATGTGTCATGTACCATATTTGTTGAAGTATCAATTAATTTTTCAGCATATTTTGCTACAACAGAATGTAAATTGGTATCAATTACTGCTAGTGCTTCAATTGAATTTTTTGGTGCATCAACAGTTGTTTTAACTTTGGTTAATAAACCATCGTCTTGATATTTAGCAGCCATTTTAACTGCACCTAATGCTTGCCATAATGCTTTTTCTAATTTAGCTTGCTCAACTTTTACGTTTTCGATAGGTGACTGGTTATCAATACTATCTTTTACGCCATACAAACCTTGCCAAATTGACGCGTATATTAGCACATAGTTGGTTTCAATAGCTGCATGAAAATCAACTGCTTCCCAGTGTTCCATTAATGCTTCTGCATGAGCTGCTTTAGCCCCACTTTTTTGATAGGCAGCAATAATACCTTCTGTTTTACTTGATAACCAATTTACTTCTTCTTCATACTTTTTGAGGTTGGCTGTAAGGTGATTAACATGTTCACCGACCTCACCATTGGCAAGCACAGAAAAAGTACTAAAACTAGCAAGTAATATTAAGCTAGCGACCATCTTTTTTGTTTGGATTAAGGCAAATTTCATTTGAATTGCTTTCCTTTGTGTAGAGTTAATAGAATAATTATGCAAATGATACTTATTCTCAACGAAATGGTAAAGTTATAACTGTTATTTTTATGTGATTATAAAATTTTAGGAATGCTGAAATTGATGTTGAAAGAAACATGGCTATGAAATCACTGAAGTTACGCTATTTTATGCTGCAAATTACCGCTTTGTATAAATTAATTCATTTGTTAAAAAATGTTACACCAATTGCCACTAGCATTATTTTAACGAATTATATTAATACCAACACAAATTGGTAAGAAATGTGAGTTTACACCATGATGAAATAGTAGATTCAACATAACTCTTTGGATGACAAAGAGAGAATGGAGGTAAATACCACTTATGCAATGTATTGTGCCATATGTGCTTATTTATAATATGAAGAAAGTGACTATACTAGCTTCGTTTGAATTACGCCTATGGCTGCACTCGTTTAGCTGCATCATAAACTGCATGTTATGGTGAGGTAATTAACACTTAGATGGATAGTGTATGGATTATCAATTTGTAAAACTAAGTGTAATGTCAGCGTTGGTGTTAGTTATGTAATTTTACGTCAGCAATTTAAAAGAAGTATTACTTCAATTTAATTTTTTAAAGGAATCAATTTATTATGTGGATAATTTTTGCATTACTCGCGACCGTTTTTTTCGGTGCCCGAGGAATAATGTATCAATGGACATCACAGAAGAAACTTAATCGTAATTTATTATTATTTGGTGTGTTTTTTGTTGGCTTTATTATCAGTATTTCAGGCGTGATTTTATTAGATCAGCAATGGTATGGTTGGGCAGATGTAGTTGTTGGTTTGGCATTGGGTTTTGGCTCTTTTGCCGCTAATGCTTTTTTGCATAAAGGCTTTTCAGTTGGTAAGGCCTCTCTCATTAGTGTTTTGTCAGGGTTAACACCTTTATTTGTACTGGCATTTGCCTTTTTGTTGTGGAGTGAAACGTTAACGTCACTTCAGTTACTTGGTTTTTTTATTATTTTTGGTGGCTTGTATATTATTCGCTATTCTAACGATATTTCTTTAACAAATTTACAAGGTGCGCAATGGGGATTACTTGCGGCTTTATTCTTCGCCTTTAATGACTTATTAGGCAAGCAGTCAACCTTGCTTGAAGCAGATACTTTTGCAACCTTAACGTCAATGTTTGGTTTTGGTAGTTTTCTTTTTGCTATGAATTGGATAGTAAAACGTAAAACTGGTGTTGTTGATCCGCATAATACTCAGTCAGATTGGTCAGAAATAAAAACATTTTCTTGTGGGTTGCTTATTGGTTTGTCTAACGTAGCGGGTATGGTTGCAATAATATCAGCTTTTGCCATCGGCAATACCGGATTAGTCTCTGCTATTTCGGGCATGAATATTTTAATTATTTTGCTTTATTCTCGTATTATTTTAAAAGAGTCTTTTACTCGACAAGAGTTGCTCGGGTTAATAACTGCTTTTATAGGCGTTATTGTGCTGAGGTTGAGTTATTAGCAATAATTTTACCGATTAAACAATAATAAAGCAGCCGAACAAAATCATAAAATACACTGCGGTACTTTCAACAAAGTGTCGCCGTGTATGTCCATCAATAATCTTACACAATAATGGGTTCTCTTTATTGTGAAAATCATATCAATTTTTACTTTCATTTTGCTAATCATGAAAGCTAATCGAGGCGCTTTGAGCACAATAATAATCTCGAAATGCATACATCATTGTGTGAATGTTTAGCTTGGTGGCAAATAAATCATTAACAAAGAGGAGTATTAAAAATGAAAAAGAAGTTAGCACTAATAGGCTGTGGTTATTTAAGTCAAACTATTGCTCAAGCAATAAAAGAGGGGGCTCTTCCTGAATATGAGCTGATTGCGGTATTAGGTCGAAATCCAATCAGAACAAAACAATTTGCTGATTATTTTAATTGTAAACCTTGTACCGATATTGATGGGTTGATGGCGTTAAAACCTGAATTTGTTGCAGAAGCTGCATCAGCTGAGTCCGTCATTGATTATACTGAAAGAATATTAGCAGATGGTGCACATATTATTGTTTTATCTACGGCAGCATTTGCAGATGTTGAGTTATATCAAAGGGCTGTAAAAGTTGCAGCAGACAATAATACTAAAATCTATATTGCTGGTGGTGCAACGGGAGGGTTTAACCTTCTTCAAACAGCTGCATTGATGAGTGCCACACCGATTGATGTGATTATAACATCTAAAAAATCACCTGGCTTTATTGCTCGAACACCTTTTTATAAAGATGGCTTGATGAAGATCACTGAGCAAGAAAGAGTTTTTACGGGCACAGCGAAGCAAATTGTTGAGGTTTTTCCTTATGTTTTTAATGTGATTTATGCCACCTCACTAGCGAGCGCTGGGCCCGAAGCGACTAAATTTAATATTGACGCCGTGCCTAACTTTACTGGCGATGATTATAGGATTGAAGTGAAAGGCGATAATGTTGCGTTAGATTTAACGATTAAGTCAGGTGATTATGCTATTGCAGCTTGGAGCGTTGTTTCCATTCTAAAAAATGCTGCATCCCCAGTGGTTTTTATGTAGGAATAGTTCAAAAAACACTGTCACGATTAATAGATTTTAAACGTAAAAGTAAAGGGGGCTTGCTCATACAGTGGTTTTCAATTTTATCATTGATTAGGTTACTTGATCGGAATTCCGTGCATGTGGTTGAATAAAATCGGGATGACAGATTGGGGTATAAATCAGTTAATAAAAAAGCAGATACAGCTACAAGTATCTGCTTTTTGCTTAACATATAAATTAATCGGCTAAGATTTTGTTACTTTTTATTGCTGATGATTCTTGTTCGACAATTACTTTTGAGGCGTAATCAAGTACTTCTCACCAGTGGCTTGTTTCGAGTAAGCTGCTATCGATTTTAATTGTAGTGCTTCTGCCAATGAAACTTCATGTGTATATTTGCTAGCAAATGTTGTGGTGATTTCATCGGCAACACGTTTACGCATCCCCATCACTGTTTTAGTGCCTAGTTTACCTAGTGCATTGAATAATAAGAATCCATTAACAGCCCAAGCAAAACCGAAGTTACGATTTAAGGTAATAGGGCCACGATCTAATGCACCATAAATGTAAACTTGTTTAAAAGTATCTGAGCCGTATACGCTATGTTCTGTCATATCACGAGACGCAGCAACTTCCATACAATTAAGGATGTCACTTGTTAATTTCCCGCCACCAATTGGGTCGAATGCAATGGTTGCACCTGTTTCAATAATTGCTGCAGTTAAGTCAGCAAGGAAAGTTTCGCTGCTTGAGTTAATCACATATTTTGCACCCATATCACGCAACAAGGTTTCTTGCTCAGCTTTACGCACAATATTGATTAAATCAACACCATCAGCAATACAAATGCGATTCAACATTTGTCCAAGACTCGATGCTGCTGCTGCATGAACGATTGCCTTATGACCTTCAGCACGCATGGTTTCAACCATAGCTAATGCCGTAAGAGGGTTAACAAAAGAAGATGCACCTTCTTTAGCTGTAGTCCCTTCTTTTAACACTAAGCAGCTTTGAACATTAGCACATAAATATTGACGATAAGTGCCACCACCAATAACCGCAACTGTTTTACCCATTAATGCTTGTGCCGCAGGAGAAGAGCCGGCCGCTACCACGGTTCCTGCACCTTCATTACCAACGGGGGTTGCTTTACCTACACGGGTTTTAACTGCAGGCATAAACTTAGCTGGGACGTCAGCAGTAATTGCTGGGCTTTGCTCTGTGCCTGATTGTTTCGCTGTTGACATATCAGCGACGCTGAACAGCACAGCTAAGTCTGATGGATTTAATGGTGCAGCTTCTACGCGAATAACGACTTCATCAGCACCTGGTTGTGGTATTTCTAAGTCTTGTAGCGCTAATGTTAATTTATTGTCTTCACTGATTGTTGAAGTAAGCTGAATATTTGATTTTGTCATGAGTTTTGCTCCTGCAAATTATAAATTTTGAATCAATAACCTTGTTGCTATTGATTGTGTTTTGTTACTTTTTTGAATCTATTGGTAGCGATAATGCTATTAATTTTTATAAATTACTGCTATCTCGCATTAGCTGCTTTAATTTGAGCGGTCACTTTTTCGATAAACTCAGGCATATTTGCTAGGCGGTCGGCCTCTACTTTTTGAGAAATAGTTAATTGGCTCATTTTATTGTTCCATTCTTTCATTCCAGCGACTTCTGCAAGTACATCCCATTCAAGTTGACTAGTAGCAAAAGTGTTAACAATGGTGTTGACGTAATAAACATAAATGTCAGCCATGGTAAATTGTTCACCTGCAATCCAAGGGGAAAATTTACACAAGCGGCTTAAGGCGCTAATTCCACGGTGCTTTAATACTTGGCGAACTTCAGTTTTAACTGATTCAGGCGCATCGGTGCCTGACAGTGCATAAGGAATAAGTCGTCTGCTTGGTAATTCAAAATAAAGCTCTGCTATTTTCATAATTTGACGAACAACCGCACGTTCACTAGCCTCTTCAGGGTATAGTGCTGTGGTTGGGTAAGTATCTTCAATAAAATCACAAATAACGCTCGACTCGGAAATGTTAAGACCTTCAGTTGTTGTTATAACTGGTACTTTTCCGGCTGGACTGATTGCCAGTAACTCGTCACTACCCCCATAAACAAGGTGTTCTTTAAATGGCAGGTTTTTGTATAGAAGTACATGTTTCACTAGGTTGTAATAGTTGCTAGCGGCAAAACCGTGCAGAGTAATCATAAGTCAGTATTCCATCATTAACGTGAAAATTTTCTAATTGTGCAAAGTGCAATTAAAGCGTCTGTATTTAAAACATTGCAACGGCGTTAGTTTGCAATGTTTAACTTAAAATCTATTATTACCTATTTAAATATGATGATATATAGGTGAAAATACCAATCACTATTGCTTTAAAGACAATAATAGTGCAAAAATTATTTATGGAGAAAAAAGTTGGATCAACTTCGTGCAATACGCTATTTCAGTACAGTCGTTGAAACGGGTAGCTTTACTAAAGCAGCAAAGGTTTTTAATGTGCCTCCATCATCATTATCTAGACGTGTGGCTGATTTAGAAAAGAGTTTAGGAGCCACTTTGTTAAAACGATCCACCCGAATTGTTAAACTAACAGAAGTAGGACAAATATATTATAAAGATGTACAGCAAATATTGAATCAACTAGCACAAAGTAATGAAACTGTGCGTAGCTATCAAACAACGCCAATGGGACGTTTACGTATCAGTTCGATGGTAGGCTTTGGTGATAAAATATTACTACCTTTGTTAGACGAATTCAGTAAGTTATATCCTGAAATTGTTCTAGATGTTAGTTTGAGCGACGAATTATCAACACTTGGACGTGATGATGTCGATATTGCAATTCGCGGTGGCTATGCGCCAAATGAGCGAGTTTTAGCAATACGATTAATGGAAAATGGCTTTATTCCTGTTGCTTCACCAAGCTATTTAGATAAGTACGGCATGCCTAACAATGTAATGGATCTTAAAGAGCATAAAGGGCTTTATTTCAAAACACCAGCAGGACCAACACCCTGGTTATGTAAAATGAATGGTCAATGGCATGATGTATCAGGGCCCGCTGTAGCCATTTCAAACAACGGTCCTTGGTTAGCAAGAAAGGCCTGTAATGGTGAAGGTATTCTTATGTCAACGCGATGGGCACTCGCTTCACTTTTAGAATCAGGGCAGTTACAAGAACTTAAGTTTGAGCATGAATTAGCGATCACGCAAAATTCTGACTTTGCAGTGTATTTGTTGTATCAAAAACAGCGCTACTTAGTACCCAAAGTAAAAGCGGCTGTAGACTTTTTGGTGAAAAACATAAAAGTAGCCAATGAATATTAAAAAAACTGAACAGTAAAAAGGAAATATTTGTTTTAGCAGTCAACAGCTTATAATAGTCATCCTATCTTTTTTACCTTTTAACTCAAAGCCACTAGTTACCGTTTATGATTGTGATAATCTAAATAAAAAAATTTAGGATAAAAATATGAAATATACACTTTTATTGTCAACTTGTTTGCTACTTAGTGCTTGTGTCACTAAACCCACAGAACACGCTGATATTGTGATTAGTAATGCCACTATTGTTGATGTAAAAACAGGTGAACTAAATAAAGAACAGTCATTAGCTATTCGTGATGGTGTGATTATTGAACGCAGTAGTCATTCACTAAAAAATAATTATATTGTTGAGCAGCATATTGATGCTAATGATCAATTTATTATGCCTGGCTTGTGGGATATGCATGTACATTTTGGTGGTGGTAAAGAGTTAATTGCAGATAATAAACAGCTTTTACCATTGTATATTGCTTACGGTATTACCACTGTTCGAGATGCTGCTGCTGATTTAAGTGAGTCAGTGTTAAGCTGGCGTGAGCAAGTAAATAACAACCAGTTAGTTGGTCCAACCATTTACACTTCAGGACCAAAACTTGAGGGTAAAGATTCTATTTGGCCGGGTGATCTTGAAGTAGAAACAGTTGAAGAAATGAATGCGGCGATTGATAGCCTTGATGAGATGAATGTCGACTTTATCAAAATTACCGATAGTGCGTTAACACCAGCACTTTATTTAAAAGCGGTTAAAGAAGTTAAGAAACGTGGTTACCAAATATCGGGACATATTCCTTTTTCATTATCAGTTACCGATGTTTCTAATGCCGGATTAGATGCCATAGAACATATGACCTACTTATTAAAAGCAGCAGCTATTAATGAGCCTGAAATCTCAAAAAAAGTAGCTTCAGGTGAGCTTAGTTACCGTAGTGCTTTACCTATCATTACGGAAAATATTGATAAAAAAACTGCATTAAGTAAGTACGCAGTACTCGCTAACAATAATACAGCGGTTGTACCAACCTTAATTGGTGGACAAGTTATCGCTTATATTGATGAAGATAACCACCAAAATGATGAATTTTTAAATTATCTTGGTGAAGGGCTTAAAGCGACTTATCAATGGCGTGTCGATAGAGCTAATAAAGATACTCCTGAGCAAATAAAACAACGTAAAGAACGTTTTATAAAAACAGCTCAATTACTTGTGTTGGCACAACAGGCAGGTGTGTCCATTATTGCAGGTACTGATGCTGGCTTTTTAAATTCTTATATTTACCCTGGCATATCACTTCATCAGGAGCTAGCTATTTTTAGTGACTATGGTTTAACACCTTTACAAACTTTACAATCAGCTACGCTTGCCGGCCCTAAGTTTTTAGGTAAAAGTGAACAGTTTGGCGAATTGAGTAAAGGTAAAACAGCTGATATTATTTTCTTAAGTGATAACCCGTTAATTGATGTGCGTAATACGCAAAAACTTACTGGAGTTGTTTCACATAATCGTTATTATGATCAAGCTGATTTGGCGCAATTAAAAGCGCAAGCCAAGCAACTTGCTAATAATTGATAGTTCGTCAAAATACTTATTTATTAATTAAATAATCAAAACCGAGCGACCAGAAGTTATTTTCTAACTTTTTCAATGGTCGCTTTTTTGATCCTGGTGCTGCATTGTATAAAATCAGGTTAATAAGATCAGAGCTAACCGCAGGGTTACTATGAAAATAATCATGTCCGATTAAACCACCTGATTTTGGTACTTTAATTAAACTAACATTGCCAACAGAATTAAAGATGTTTTGCTCATTTTTATTAACATCTTTTGTATTTAATCGTCCAAAACTCAAGCCATTTGTTAACCATTGAGAAATGCCTAAGGCGCTATCTTCTTGAGAGGTGTAAATAGTGATTTTTCCAAATGCAGGTCCAAATTGTTCAGCCATTAATCTTTGTTTGATAATACCAAAATCTAAATCGGGAGCCGCTAAAATTAAGTTTTCAATACGTAAGTCTTTTCTTGGGTTTCCACCACTGGCTCTATTTTCTATTATTAGTTCTCGTAACGTTGTGGTGACTACATCTGTACCACGGCTATGAGCAATGATATGAATTTTTTCTATTTCAGGATTTTTAAAGAGTAGTCGTAAGGTTTCTTTTAAATGAAAAATAGTAAATTGCCCTGATTCTTTATCTGCAAAGTAGGCATTAAAACCTTTGGCCGCAGCAGGCCAAGAATATACCACAGGCACACCCTGTCGTTTCATAAAGTGCCAAATACCTGCAAGGGTAAATACGGATTCGTTAAAGGTGTTATTAAAGCCATGTACAAATAAAACCACATCTTTATTTGCACTGTTTTTTAAGCGCTGGTTAATCTGGCGGTTGAGTTGATTTTCATGAAAAGACTTTTTCTCTAGAATCTCTTCATCAATTTGAAGTCGATCTTCTATGATTTTAAATTTATAAGGGGATAAAGGAAAACGTCCTTGCTCGTCTACTTGCTCTAAAACATAAGTTAAGTCGGTAGAGCGCTCTTGAAGATTACTTTGTACTAGTAATTCATTCCACGGTAGTGATTTATCGCCAAAATTTACTTTGGCAACACCGTAAGCAATCGATGATGAGCGACTGGCATCATATTTTATATTTTTTTTCGGGGAGGTGCCTCGATCAGTAACATATATCAGCTCCATACCGGTTTCACGTAGCGCCTCTGGGATATCCTTTTCTGAGTATGGCGTATTTATAAATACATTTGGTGTTGGCATTAATTTGGGATTAGAAGAGCAAGCTGATAACAAGAGCACTAAAAGCGAAACGAAGATAGAAGACTTACCTGTAAAGTGGAAAAACATATTTATTCCTTATTTTCGATTCTTATAATTAGTGAGCAGGAGAATGCAAAATTTAATATACAAATTTAATACACAAATTTAATATAAACAGTTAAGAATAAAGGTTAATACCAAAGCTAATATGCAAGGTTATAGCTACAGTTTTAGTGGATATAGTACCTAAATTTATAATCAAACCAATAAAATATAGCAGACTTATTCAGCCTTAGGAATTTTGTTGTGAGGTTGTTTTCGTGTTATTGGAATAGTATTGGCTCTTTTACCTAAAAATGGTTAGTGTAATTCTACCGGTATTAAAAGCGCAATTGGATATTTAGCTAAAAGGCAGTTGACTTGATTAACTTAGTTTATACCAATCTCACTAACTATGTGATCATTTTTACTTGCTAAAATCACCAACTACATCGTTATTTATTTAATAATTAGAACAACTAGTTATTGAAATAAATGCCTTGTATTTGGCAATTTTTTCTACGTATAAATTTGTTCACTTAATTAATGAAACTGGTATTAGGTGATTCTTTATGGAGAAAAACTCTCTCAAAATTAACCTGTTACTAATTTTTAATGAGAGAATTTTTGATGTTTTATTTCGTACTGAATGGGTTACTATCTTCAGTCTATTTGGATAATACGTTGTAGACATATTAGCACTGAAATAAAAGTAACTTTCTATTCCATTGGCTCTTCAGTAGTAAAGGGCATTAACAGTACACGCATTGCTGGGCGCAAGGCTATTAAAATGGTTTCTTTATCAACACTTGGATTAAGTGCTCTACGTAAGGTAATGCCACTTATCATTGAAAACATTACTTCTATGCGACTTTCAAGCTCTTTCTCGCTGAGATCTTTTATTAAACTACGTTCACCTACTAATAAGCTGCGCATTTTATTCCTTGCGTAGCAGTCAGACTTTTGTAGTTGCTCTGAAACTTTATCGTTACGTGCAGCTTCGGCGAACATTTCTAAATTAAGCGCCCTTTGAGTGACATCACTATGATGATCTACAGCATGATCTAAGCCATCGATTAAAATTGTGACTAAATCTCCAGATTGATCTTCAAATTCTTGAAAAATTGAGAACATTGTTTCCATATCTTGCTCAATAATCGATTCAATAATGGCTTCTTTACTGGCAAAATAATTATAAATATGACCTGCGCTCATTCCCGCCGTTTTGGATATTTCGGCCATTCCGGCACCGTGATAACCTTTACGTCTAAAACAGTCTGCAGCTGCGCATAAAACTTGTTCACGTCGAGCTTGCGCAATCGCAGGATCTGTTTGTCTTTTAGATTTTTCTTTCATAGTAACTCCGAAAAGCACAGCTTCCCTTTAACCTAATACTTATCACTAGTTTACAAGACCTCAATTAACAATATTATGAGTTAAATCAACGAACTTATAAACGAGTGATAAAATATTAATTCTGTGGCACTAACGATTATTTACTCTGTTGAGTAGGTCGTTGCCAACCACCACCAATTGCTTTGTATAAACTAATTTGGCTAGTAATATAAGCTTGTTTACCACTAATAAGCTGTTGTCCTGCACTATACCAATTACGTTGTGCATCCAGCACTTGTAAATAACTATCAGCACCTTTTTCAAAACGTGCTTCAGAAAGTGTAAAGGATACTTTATTACTGTTATATAGCTCTTCAAGTGCACTTAACTGTTGCATATAACCCTCTCTATCCGTAAGCGCATCAGAAACTTCTCTAAACGCTTGTTGAATGGTTTGTTCATAGCTGGCTAAGGCAATTTCTTGCTGGGTTTGTGCTACATCTAAATTTGCTTGATTACGCCCCATATTGAATATAGGAATCGTTATTGAAGGGATAAAACTCCAAGTGCCAGTTCCGCCTGAAAACAAATTATCAAGATCAGCTGAAGCAGTGCCTGCATTTGCCGTTAGTGTAATACTTGGAAAAAACGCTGCCTTAGCGACACCAATATTAGCGTTCGCTGCTAATAACTTAAACTCAGCTGCTTTAATATCAGGGCGTTGTTCAAGTAATTCCGACGGTAAACCAACGGGAACATTGGGGAAGTTTAGTACTTCATCCAAGCTCTCAATGGGTAATAAGTCTGCCGCAACAGGTTTGCCTACTAATAGATCAAGTGCATTTTTATCACGTTTTAACATCCGTTGATAATTTGCAATATCAACTTTTGCCGCGGCCACTGTGCTTTGAATTTGCGCTAAGGTTAACTTTGATGCAGCGCCTAGCGCGTAGCTTTTTTCGGTTAATGCTAATGAAGCTTGCTGGCTTTTTAGTGTTTCCATTGCAAGTGTTAATTGTTCTTTATCAGCAGCATAATTTAACCAGGCATTGGCTAATTCAGAGATTAAGCTAATTTTTACACTCGTTTGAGTTTGCTCTGAGGCATACAAGGTTTGTAGTGCTTGATCTGATTGATTGCGAACCTTACCCCATAAATCTAGTTCATACGCTGTCATACCGACGGTAGCTGAATAGCTTTCACTAATTTGTGCACTACCTGTAGATGATAAATCGCTGGGTAAGCGCTGACGCGTACCCGAGGCAGCAATATCAAGTGATGGATATAAAGCTGAGTCTTCAATTTGATAAAGTGCACGTACTTGCTGCACATTAAGCGCAGCAAGTTTAATGTCTTTATTATGAGTCAGTGTTTGCTCAATCAGTTTTTGTAGTTTTTCATTGGTAAAAAATTGCTGCCAGTGTAAATCAGTAATATCACCTTGTTGGCTTTGTACTGCATAACTTTCTGGTACTGGCAGGGCAATATCTTCACGTGGTGGCGCCATTTGACAGGCACTTAGCACTACAACACTTAAACTGGCTAAACTGAATGTTTTAAATGTCATTATGATTTATCCTCTGCCACAGTTTTATGTTTACCTGGAAAAACTCGACGTACTAATACAAAGAATAATGGCACGAATAATACTACGATTAATGATGAGGCTAACGTACCACCAATAACTGAGATACCGAGTGCATTTTGTGCACCTGAGCCAGCACTTGACGCGATTGCAAGTGGTAATACACCACAAATAAATGCCATTGATGTCATTAGTATAGGGCGTAGACGTAGTTTTACTGCGGCAATGGCTGATTCAACTAATGGCATACCTTCATCCATTTTATGAATAGCAAACTCCACAATTAAAATTGCATTTTTTGACGCCAAGCCTATGGTTGTTAGCAAGCCTACTTGTAAGTAAATATCGTTTGATAAACCACCTAGGAATGCTGCCATGGTCGCACCAAAAACTCCTAATGGTACTATCATCATAACCGCCGCAGGTACTGACCAGCTTTCATATAATGCTGCTAAACATAAGAATACAATTAATAGCGAAAGGGCATATAATAATGGTGCTTGACCACCACTTAAACGCTCTTCATATGAAATACCTGTCCATTCAAAACCAACACCGGCAGGTAAGTTTTTAACTAACCTTTCGATTTCATCCATCGCTTGACCTGTACTATAACCTGGCGCAGCTGCACCTTGAATTTCCATTGCTGAAAAACCGTTATAACGTTCAAGACGAGGTGACCCGTAAGTCCAATATGATTGAGCAAAAGCGGTAAATGGCACCATATCACCGTTACTATTACGTACATACCATTTATCTAAATCTTCTGGAACCATACGTGACTCAGCGCTACCTTGCAGGTACACTTTTTTCACACGACCACGATCAATAAAGTCATTCACATAACTACTACCCCATGCGGTAGATAACGTACTGTTAATATCAGATTGTGTTAGACCTAGTGCTTGGGCTTTGGCTAAATCGATATCGAGTTCAAGTTCGGGTTTATCTTCTTGACCATTCGGGCGAACGCCTGCTAACACAGGGCTTTGAGAAGCCATGCCAAGTAACATATTACGCGCTTCGAGTAATTTGTCGTGTCCCAGTCCTACACGGTCTTGTAAAAATAAAGTAAAACCATTAGCAGTACCAAGCTCCATAACCGCAGGAGGAGGGAATGCAAAAATAAAGGCTTCTTTTATGGTTGAGAAAAAGCCCATTGCTTTACCTGCAACGGCACCAACAGAAAGGTTTGGATCTTGACGTTCATCCCAATGATTTAAACCAACAAAGCCAATTGCTGCATTTTGTCCAGAGCCGGCGAAACTAAAACCTGTTACCGTGAATATTGAACGCACTGCATCAGACTGATCTTCTAAATAATGACGCTCCATTTTTTGCACTACATTCAAGGTTTGCTCAGTTGTTGATCCCGCAGGTAAACTAACTAAGTTGAACAAAATACCTTGGTCTTCATCTGGTAAAAAGGCTGAAGGTAATTGTGCAAAAATATAAATCATGCCACCAACAATGAGGCCGTAACATAATAAATAGCGTTTGCTTAGTCTAATCATACGACCAACAAAACTTTGTGCACCAGCATTGGTTTTATCAAAACCACGATTAAAGGCCATAAAGAAGCGACCAATAAATGATGAATCATTATGTACATGGCTTGGTTTTAACATTGTTGCACATAAAGCAGGTGTTAAAATTAGGGCAACCAATACTGATAAACTCATCGCGGTAACTAAGGTGACCGAGAACTGTTTATAAATAACCCCGGTAGAACCGCTGAAAAAGGCCATAGGCACAAATACTGCCGATAACACCATTGCGATACCGACTAAGGCACCTTTAATTTCATCCATAGATTTACGTGTCGCTTCTAGAGGAGAAAGTTTTTCTTCTGTCATGACACGTTCAACGTTTTCAACGACAACAATGGCATCATCTACTAATAAGCCAATTGCTAATACCATTGCAAACATGGTTAAGGTGTTAATTGAATAACCTAACGTTTGTAGTACCGCTAAGGTACCTAATAATACAACGGGTACCGCAATTGTTGGAATTAATGTTGCGCGGAAGTTTTGTAAAAATAGATACATAACTAAAAATACTAAAACGACGGCTTCAACTAAGGTACTGACTACTTTTTCAATTGATAACTTAACAAAAGGAGTGGTGTCATAAGGAATAACTGTTGCTAAACCTTCAGGGAAAAGCGGCTCTAACTCTGCAAGGGCCGCTTTAATCGCATCGCCTGTATCAAGCGCGTTAGCACCACTTGCTAATTTAATACCTAAACCTGAAGCAGGTTTACCATTAAAACGTGCAACAACGGCATAACTTTCACCACCAAGCTCGACTCTAGCTACATCGCTTAAACGCACCACAGAACCATCAGTATTGGTTTTAACAAAAATATTTTCAAATTGTTCAGGCGTTTGTAAACGACTTTGAGCAGTAACTGTCGCATTTAACTGTTGGCCTGATATTGCTGGCAAAGCACCAAGTTGACCTGCTGATACTTGCGCATTCTGTGCACTGATAGAAGCACTGATGTCTGAAGGGGTTAGTTTATATTTTTGTAACATATCTGGATCTAACCAGATACGCATCGCATATTGCGAACCAAATAATTGTACTTCACCAACGCCATTTACTCGAGAGATGATATCTTGCACATTGGATGCTACATAGTCACCAATGTCGATATTACTCATGCTGCCATTTTCTGAAACAAAGCCGACAACCATTAAAAAGTTACGGGCAGATTTAGCAACCGAAACACCTTGGCGCTGTACTTCTTGAGGTAGTAACGGTGTTGCTAACGCAAGTTTATTTTGCACTTGAACTTGTGCAATATCTGGATCAGTATCGGCATCAAAAGTTAGTGTTAATGTTGCTGAACCGTTAGATTCAGACGTAGATGACATATAAAGTAAGCCATCTAAGCCTTTCATTTTTTGTTCAATAACTTGGGTAACCGTATCTTCTAATGTACGTGCAGATGCACCTGGATAGCTAGCTTTAATGCTAATTGTAGGTGGTGCAATTGACGGATATTGAGCAATCGGTAAACTCTTAATTGCAAGGATACCAGCCAACATAACAACAATGGCAAGTACCCAAGCAAAAATAGGCCGATCGATAAAAAATCGTGACATTTATGTGCTCCGTTATTGAATTTTAGCGATTGATTCGGCTGGCACTGCATTAACAGGGGCACCCGGTGCTATTTTTTGTAAGCCTTCAACAATCACTTGATCGCCATCATTTAAGCCACTTGTTACCAACCAATTAGAGCCTACGGTACGGTCAGTTTTTAATACTCGAGCTTCAACAGTGTTGTTTTTACTAACCACCATCGCTGTAGGTTCGCCCTTACTATTACGACTAACACCACGTTGTGGTACTAAGATTGCGTTAGCTTTAACACCTTCAACAATGACAGCTCTAACATACATACCTGGTAACAGTAGTTTTTCAGGGTTTGGAAATTCAGCTCGTAAGGTGACCGAGCCGGTGCTTGGGTCAACAATTACTTCTGAAAATTGAAGAGTGCCTTGATGCGGGTATACTGAGCCATCTTCCATTTTTAGCTCAACTTTTGATTGTGAAGTAAGATCTTTATTGAGCTCGCCATTGGCAATAGCTTTTTTCAAACGTGTTAATTCACTGCTTGATTGGGTAAGGTCAATATAAATGGGATCAAGTTGAGTAACTGTTGCTAGTGCAGTTGCCTGATTAGCACTTACTAAAGCTCCAGCTGTAACATTAGATTTACCTATTTGACCACTGATAGGCGATGAAACCTTACTATAGTTAATATTAATTTGCGCTGTTTTAAGTTGTGCTTGTGCGGTGAGTAAGTCAGCTTGCGCACTTTTATAATTAGCATCTGCTTCATCATAGTCTTGCTGGCTAACAGCTTTTATTTCTAGTAGCTCTGCATAACGATCTGATTTAGCTTTTGCATTAGCAATATTTGCTTGCGCTTTACTGATAGCGGCTTTACTGCTTGCTATTTGCGCTTCAAATGTTGCTGGATCAATTTGATATAACGCTTGACCTTTTTTAACTTCGGCACCTTCAGTAAATAAGCGCGTTTGTACAATACCATTTACTTGTGGACGAATTTGCGCTACTCGTGAGGCAGTCACTCGACCTGGTAACTCTTTTGTAAGTGTTAGTGGTTGGCTTGTTAATTTAATAACGCCAACAGGAGTAGGCTGCCGAGCCGGTGCATTTGCCTGCTGATTTTGTTCGCAACCAGATAAAACAATTGCACTTGCTAAAGCAGTGATAATAAAAATAATGACGCGTGAACGCTGCATGTTAACCAATCTCTCTTTTAGGGTGAACGTTCATTCTAATTTAATTTTTGATGTTTTCCAACACTAATAAACAATTTTTTTTTAAAAAAATAATTTATTTTAGCCTGTTTATTCAGTTGTTAATCATTTAATTAAGTGCAATATCAGTGAGGTTAATAACGTCTTAATTCTCTTTTAAATCGTTAGTTACAAATCATAAAAAAATTTACTTTAAAATTATTAGAGTAATAACTTTAATTTCAAGCATTTTTATATTTTAAAATTAATAAGTTAGATGAATTTTGCCAACTAAGGCTATAGGACTGAGTTAATGAAATGACTTACATTGAATTTTTTAGTTATATTGTTGTGATGCTGAAAGTCAGAGACGTTATCGCTTCATTAAAGTGATTTTATATTCACAATAACAGACTAAAAATAATATAGTAGACGAAATAAATTGGGGATAAAATATAAACAATTTAATCTTAAGTTATACTTAGTAATGCCGATACACTTTTATAAGCGCTAACTAATGAAGGTAATACCATGAGCTCACCCATTAATAGTATGAATACCGTTATGGCAAAAAATCCCTATAGCCAAGATACCAGTTCTATGACTAAGTCGACAGACAGTAATAACAGCGTTGAAGACCCGCAAGTTACAACAGGTCAAACTGGCGAGGTTCAGGAGTCTATCGCGGTTTCTCAAAAGAAACAGCTTAATGCAGCTATTATTGAATCAACGTTAGAATTTAGTAATTCACTTGGTGATCAACCTTTATCATTAGCATTGAAAGCAGCTTTACAAGGTATTAATGAAGCATTGCAAGTAAGTGGTGTTGAAAGCAGTGTGGAAGATGCTTATGAGTCTGGCCTTGATTTTAGTCCTGAAGCAACAGCAGAGCGTATTGTGTCTTTTAGTACGCAATTTTTAGGTGCTTTTAGAGAGCAAAATCCTGATCTGAGTGAAGAAGAATCTCTTAATGCATTTATGGATGTTATCGGTAGTGGCATTGATCAAGGTTTTGGTGAAGCGAAAGACATATTGGGCGGTTTGAATGTATTAGAAGGTGAAGTAAGTGATACGATTAATACCACTTACGATCTTGTTCAAGAAGGATTGCAGGCCTTTGTTGATTCATTGAATGAAAAAGAAGAAGAGAGTGCCACTGAGTAAGATGCTTGCTTTCGATCGATAATTTTTCGTTGGTTGTTGTAATACTGAATATATTTAAGAAGTCAAAAATAAATCATCTTTGACTTCTCCTTGAAATCTTCTAGAGTCAAACCTCAATTACTTTTTGGTATTAGATTGATGGTGTAGTTATTACAAGTCACTTCGCCATCCCATGCCGGACTCTTCCATTAATCGTTCATATACACCTTCTATATTAAGTGGCAGCCAAGCTTCATATTGTCTTAAGTCTTTAAATTCACTTAACTTGACATTTTGCTTTATTTCATCAAGCGTTTGACCAGCTAAAATACCTTCGGTAACTTTACTGTACAGCTGTTTTAGGTAACGTAAATAGCGTTTTACATCATCCTTATTACCCATGTCAGCATGGCCACCGACAAAGGTATTAAAGTCATAATGAAGGACAGCTTGTGTGGAATTAATCATACCTTGGATATCGTAACTCCACAGTTTTTGCCATGGCATTCTACCTATCATTATCCAATCAACTACAAATAAGGTTTTTTGTTTTTCAAACAACATACTTATTGAGCCTCGACCGTCATTTGGTCCATGATAATTAAGTTTAACGTTTGAATCTCCTAGCGTCAGTGTGAGTTCGTTATCGAATATTAGATCAGGGCTAACTGTTTTCATTTTAGTATTTTTAATATCTTGTGCACTTAACCTATGAGCAACGAAGATTGTATGTGGGCTTTTAAATACTTCTGCACCGTAAATATGGTCGCTGTGATTATGACTATAAATGACATATTTAACAGGTACGTTAAAACGCGTTTTAATTTGTTCATTCAGCCAGGTAGCCGCTTTTTTATTAAGAGGGTCGGTAACAATGGCACCTTGTGGAGTGATCAAAAATACTGAGCGGTGTCTATCGTCTATAAAGCGGTATAAGCCATCGCCTAATTCTTCAATTTCAAGTGCCTGTACAGTGAAGCCTACAATAAGTAGCACTCCTGTTAATAGTTTTATCAATGACCCGGGCATACACCATTCCTTTAATAGAAAAAAATAATAATCTTGTTAAAAGAAGAGAGGAGAATAAGGTAAAAAATTTCAGCTAATTGTTTTCAGTGCGTCATCTTTAACTAATTATGTTCGAGATAGAATAGCTGTAATGAAATGATAAATAAATTATATAACTACATAATTGCCCTACATTTGGTGGTTAAGCTTACGACAATAAAGTATTAACGTTTAATTTTTATAGTTAATTTTGACGTTGAATTCTTAATGTTTAAGCATAATTTATTGGGGTTTAAAATGATGAAAAATTCGTGGGCAGCTTTACTGGTAGGAGTGTGTAGTTTATCACTAAGTGCATGTAATAATGGTAGTGAATTAACTCAGCAATATAGTGATACTAACGCGTTTACTTTAATAAGCCCTGCTATGGAAGACGGTGGTAAATTACCTGTTACTTATACTTGTGATGGTGAAAGTGTTCACCCTCCTTTTAGTTGGAGTGGGGCACCTGAAACTACACAATCTTATACCTTGATTATGCATCATAATGCACCAGATGGTGTTCATTGGTACTGGACGATGTACAACATCAATGGGGATGCCACACAAATAAATAGTGGTGAAACACTCGGTTTATTGGGTAGTAATAGTGTTAACGATATAAACGAATATGCGCCACCGTGCTCTAAAGGTCCTGGAGTGAAAAATTATACTTACACTCTTTATGCTTTGTCTGAGCCGGTTACTTTTCCTGAACGTAGTGTTTCTAATGAGCATGAAAAAGTCGATCGAGAGACACTTTTAGCGGCAATGAAAGATATCACGTTAGATTCTGCACAAATGACTGTAAGTTATGAGCGTGATAACCAGAGGGCAAAAGGTGAGAGGGGAGCAAATAAACGTTCAAATGGTGGGATGAAAAAAGGCGTTGAAAAAAGACCTAAGCCAGCTCCTTTTATTCAACCTGATTTGACTAAACACATTGATTCTGCTCGTTGCACTACAATTCAACAGTCGGTAAGTGACGCAGGTTTTGATAAAAATGTTGATGTAATTTGCGATGAAACCTATGCCTACATTGCATCTTCTACCTATCCTGATCATGAAATGATGACAGGCATTACGGGCACTAATGAACAAATTCCCGTACCTGCACAAGGTTATGCAGCACCGATTAAACTCGAACCTAAAAAAGCAGATACATTAACCACTATTGATGCTGCCGTTGGCGTAGCTGTAAATGGTGTACCTATTTATGACTATTCATCGCAAGGTGAGTTAGATGTCAGTCAATATGATGCTAAACACGATACCTTAGTGTTAGGGCAGTTAGATAACTGTGGAGGGCATTCTGGTCGAGGTGACGACTATCATTATCATGTGTCACCAACGTGTATGATTGAGACTATGAAAAATAAAGACGATGATAGCATTATTGGTTGGGCATACGATGGTTATCCATTGTATGGCGACAAGAATCCTGACGGCAGTGAAATCAGTAAAGGTGATTTAGATGTGTGTAATGGTCAGGCAGATGACACTTTTGGTTATCGTTATCAAACCTCAGTAACTCCACCTTATATCATTCAATGTTTAGTTGGTGAAGTTGATACCGCAAAATTACCTAGAGTTGCTCCATTAAGTGGTGATACGCAAGGAATAAGAGCTGATCTTCGTCCACCTGCAGGTGGTGTTGAAAACTTAACTCACACAGTGTCAAAAGATGGCAGCCGTACTATGCGTTATTCATATCAAGGTGAAGAGTATTTCACGACTTATACGCCATCAAAGCAGGGGGATAGCTGCTATGATTTTAAACAAAAAACTATTAGTAATGGTGGTAAAGTTGAAGAAGGCACTTTTTGCAGAAACAGTGACCAAGCAAAAGCTGAACCAGCGAAAAATTTAGCTACAGAGCAAGAAGGCAGACCTAAGTCTGAACCTAAGCGTAAGCAAAATGTTTTAACACCATTAGTCACTGTTAATGCTACTAATCCAAACATTTCAGGTGAACACCATTTTAAGCTAGAAGCATGGGCTGACAACTGGTTTGCAGCATATGTTGGTGAAAATCTTCTTATTGAAGATTCAGTCTCTATAACCACTGAGCGTTCTTTTAATGCAGAAAGGGTTATCTTTTCTGAGGATTATCCTATCCAGCTTAATTTGATTATTAAAGATTTTAAGCAAAATGATTCAGGGTTAGAGTACATAGGTGCCAGAAACCAACAAATGGGTGATGGCGGTTTTATTATGCAAGTAACTGATATAGATACTAATGAAGTTGTTTCTGTTACAGATAGTAGTTGGAAATGTGAAGTACTTCATCGAGCGCCTTTGAACAAGTTATGTGAGCAAGAGTCTAACCCTGTTGCTGGCGAAGGCTATTGTACTTTTATGTCTAAAGAAGCGCCTAACAATTGGTTAAAAACTGATTTTGATGATTCATCTTGGGATAATGCAACTGAACATAATACTGCCTCGGTAGGGCCAAAAGATGGTTATAACGAGATAACTTGGGATGAAAATGCTCAGATAATCTGGGGTGATGATCTTGAAACTGTAAATACATTAATTTGTCGTGCAACCATTGAGCAACCTGAATCTCAACAGTAATAAATAACCGAGGTAACTAGAATGACGTTAGTTAGAAAATTGAAATGTACAAAAACCTTGCGTGCTTTAATGTTCGCTTGTATTGGTTATTTTATAACGCTTAGCATACCTTTAAGTGCTCATATTTTAAATGAGACAACTGCGCAAGTTATTTTAAGAGACGGGCAAATAGAAGTGAAAATGTATACCGATCTTGAACATTTTAGTGCTGCTTTACAAAGTGATCAGGCTTGGTTATTGGGCGATATTGATGCCGTAATGCCTGATAATTTAAATGCTAGCCAACAGGAAGCTTTCATTGTTGATGCGCTTAAACAAAAAATGCTTTTAACGGTAAATGGAAAACCGATAAGTATTGAAACTGCTTATTTAGGAACCGTTGTGGATAAAAATGATGATCACACCAGAGAAATTATTTTTCAAGCAAGACATAGTTATTCAAAGGTAACTGAACTCTCGGTTTCATTTCATAAAAGCTTAGGAGCAGTTCATACGAGTTTTGTTAAGCCTCAGTACAAATTACTCAGTGCTGGCGCTACTGCTCATATGACTTTTTAGCTCTTTAATATATAGATAGGTTTACTTAACAATAATTTGAGTAAGTCTATCTATTATATGAAAACCTCAATTGTAGGCATATAGTCAATATGCAATACTGCTACAAAGTATAAAGCCATGATCTTAAATACCAGAGAGCCTATGAAGTTAATCCATAAATTCTTTTTAGCTTTTTTCATCACTAATATAACCTTAGTTGGCTTAATGTTTGCGTTTATCTATATGAATTTCTCAGTAGAGTTTAATCACTTTGTTGAAAAAGAAGAACATAAGCATCTTAACGAGGTTAAGCAACAACTTGTAAGTCTCTACTCTGAATTCGGCTCTTGGGATCCTATTAGTGACAATACACAACTATGGCGTTCTATTGTTGCACCTGAAAAGAATCCAAATACGTCAGAAGTATATTCAAAAGACAATACTAGCTTTGCCCATAATACGCAGAGCATTAATAATAAAAAAGTAATAAATAAACAAGCAGCCACGCAAAAAAAGTCACCATCGATGTTATGGGTAAACCTTCCCGCTAATTTATTACAAACAGGTAAACGCATCAGTTTGTATGATGAAAATAAACAAGTTGTTGTTGGTAGGGCTGATATAAATGAAAACCCTTATATCGAAGCTGTTTTATTAAATAATACCGTGATCGGCTGGATCGGTTTAGTGCCTTCAAATTTAGTTGAAAATAGTCCAGCTGAAGCTTTTTTATCGGCACAACTTCATAATTATTTATTGATCACCTTATTCGTTATTCTCCTGGCTTTTATTATGGCAATTGTGTTATCTCGACATTTAATTAAGCCAATCAAACAAATTGTTGTCGGTACGAGTGAGCTTAATAAAGGAAACTTTTCCAGTAGAATTAAACCGCTTACTCAGGATGAACTAGGGACCTTATCTAAGAACTTTAATGAATTGGCGGGTACGCTTGAACATAATCAACAAATGCGGTTTCAGTGGGTGTCTGATACGTCTCATGAATTAAGAACACCGCTTACTGTTCTACGCTCGCACTTATTAGCTGTGCAAGAAGGTGTTTTTATTGCTGATGAAAAGCGCATTAGTTTACTCATTAATCAGGTTGATAATTTAAGTCATATTGTTGATGATCTTGCCCAATTAACTAACAGCGATACAGCTAACTTAACTTATAATGCGGTAGATATTGACGTATGCGAAATGCTTCAACAATTAATTGAAAGTTATACACCTAGATTTGAAGAGCACAACTTATCGCTTAATAGTCAAGCTTTACAACATACAGATTCATGCCTAGTTAGTGGTGATAAAGATAGGTTGCACCAGCTATTTGCAAACTTATTAGAAAATACCTGCCGATATACTCATGCTGGTGGACAAATAAATATAGAAATTAATAAATTTGAGCATGAGTTAGTGATAATTGTTCATGACTCTGCGCCAGGTGTGTTGCCTGAGGAGCATACCAAACTTTTTGAACGTTTCTACCGTGTAGAAAAATCAAGAAATAGAGATTATGGCGGCTCAGGACTTGGTTTATCACTATGTAAACAAATAGCAGAGGCACATGGTGGAGATATTGCTATACAAGATTCACCATTAGGTGGCTTGGCGGTAAAAGTTACCTTTCCTATTGTAGGTTAATATAATGACAACACATAAAATACTGATTGTTGAAGATGAAGAGCACATTGCTGAAGTTCTAATCGCTTACTGCAAACAACAAGGTTACTGCACTGAACATTTTAATAGTGGGCAGGACGTGGTTAATTTTGTAAAAAATAATCATGTTGATTTAATTCTGTTAGATTTAATGTTGCCAGATGTAGACGGTATTACACTGTGTAAAGAAGTCAGGTTGTTCTCGAATGTCCCTATTATTATGGTCACAGCTAAAAGCGAAGAGATCGATCGCTTATTGGGTTTAAACCTTGGTGCTGATGATTATATCTGTAAGCCTTTTAGCCCAAAAGAGGTGATTGCAAGAATACAGGCTGTGTTAAGAAGAACTCAGCAAACTAAAATGAATATTATTTATCAATCGGGGTTTGAGGTACATAAAGAAGATTATGTTGCGCTTCTTAAGGGGAAGGATATAGGTTTTACTGCGGTTGAGTTTAAAATATTCCTGCTTTTTATCAGTCAGGTTGGTCGTGTGTTTACTCGTGAAGATATTATTAACGCTATATATAATCAGGCGTTAGATATGTCAGATCGTAATATTGATACCCATATAAAAAATATACGTAAAAAGATAAACGAGATAGAAGAGGGGGTAAACCCGATCTCTGCAGTTTATGGTGTTGGTTATAAATTTAAAGAAATACTTTAGTTAATTAATTGTACCTTTCGGTAAGGTTTGACTTAAAATGTACCGTTAAGTACAATTGGTTTTATACTTGGTTGTTTAATTCGGAGTCATTGTGTCTAGCGGTAGAAAAAAATTATTTGATGAAAATACAGCTTTAAATGCTGCCATGGATGTTTTTTGGCAAAAGGGCTATGTTGGTGCTTCTCTTACTGATTTAACTAAGCGTATGGGAATTAATAAGCCGAGTATGTACAGTGCTTTTGGTAATAAAGAAGCGTTATTTGTTAAAGCGACCCAGTGCTATATTGATACTAAAATGAAGCCACTTATTAGCCTGCTTTTTGAAGAAAAAGTGACACTAAAACAACGTTTAAAAAATCATATGATGTCTATTGTAGCTATGCAATGTGATACAAGTGATGCAAAAGGTTGTTATTTGGCATTATGTCAGTCAGAGCTTGTAAGCGGTGATATTCCTGAACAAGCAGAGCAGTTACTTAAAGAAGCCGATGCTATGCCAATTCAAGTTTATACCGAACTGTTTAATAGTGATGCTGAGGCTATTAAATTAGGGCTAAATAATAATGCTCAAGCCAATGCGTTAAGTCTATACACTATATTAAAGGGGACTGCTTCGATGGCGCGATCTGGCATTGATAAATCAGAGCTTGAATATAGTATTGATAGTATTCTTGTTGGTATAGGTGTGCAATAAATAGTGTTAATTCATTTATAGAAATTAAATAAGACTCACTCAGTTAATAAAAATTGAGTTGAAGGTTAATAGGAATTATATATGGTAGACAAGCTAAAAATAGATATTATTTCGGATGTTGTTTGTCCTTGGTGTATTATTGGTTATAAAAACTTAGCGCAAGCAATTGCTGAATTAGGTGTTCAAGATCAAGTTGAAATTGAATGGCAGCCATTTGAATTAAACCCTGATATGCCACCAGAAGGCGAACATTTAAGAGAACATTCAGCAAGAAAGTATGGCTCTACGCCAGAAAGTAGCGCTAAGTTTAGAGTTGAGATGGCTGAGCGCGGCAATGAGGTTGGCTTTCAATTTAACTTTTTTGAAGAAATGAGGATAGTGAATACACGTGATGCACATGTTATGTTGGAGTTTGCCAAAGATTACAATCTTCAAACCAAATTAAAGTTACGATTATTCGCCGCTTGTTTTACTGAACAGAAAAACATTTCAGACCGTGAAGTCCTTATCAAAGAAGTTTCAGCCGTCGGTTTAGATGCGAATGAAGCAAGTGTTAGACTTGAAAATAAAAATGCAATTAAAGAAGTTCAAGAAAAAGAAATTGAATGGCAACGTTTGGGTATATCATCAGTACCAACTGTAGTGCTTAACCGTAAAGTTGCGGCAGCAGGAGCGCAACCTGTAGAAGCATTTAAGCAATTTATTATGTCGGAATTGCAAGCTAGCTAAGCGAGTATTATGAATAATAAGTGAGTTTTGTAGTCAATATAAGCAATTAAGCATTGATTTCAAAACTGGCTTATCGTTAACTTATATCAGGGTGGGAGATATCATTTATTAAGAGCAATTAAGTTGCTGGTTTATTATCCATAAAAAAGTTTACGTTATTTAAGTCAATCATGTAGTCACGTTTAACCTGTTTATTGTTTGCTAGCTTGTCTAAGTCACCAATCAACGTAACTAATTTGTCATGAGAGTGATGACTTGTTCTTTCATAATCTTCAGGCTTTCCGGTGTAATCAACACGCTCAGTTTCCTTTTTATCATGACTAGTTTCATTCTTCTCTAGCCAAATATCGTTAATTTGGCGAATACTGCTCTCGTTTGTTATTCTTTCAACCAGTGCCGTTTCTAATTCATACTGATTTGTTTTTGGATTGAATTCGTATGTTTCTTTATCAATATCTACTTGGTGTTCTTGATCAAGACCTACTAATTCTTGCTTTTTAACAGCAGTATTAATGTTGTAACTTTCAGTTTTATCATAATTATCTGGACGGGTACCTTGATAATCAAAGTGAGCGTTAACTGTTTTACTTTGCGTTGTGCCGTTTAGTTCACCTGATTTATAGTGCTCGGTTACCTGACTTAATTCGACAGTACTTTTAGGATGTATAGGTCGAAGTCCTTCTGGCTCCGACGTAAATGAAAATTTAGCGTCAAAATCGGCTAGTTTAGAAATCCCCGTGCCTAATGTGTTATTAGTTTCTTCACCAAGGCCTTTATAACGAGAATCATTAGTCACCATGTTATCAACTAAATCGGCGACCATTTCTCTGCCATTAGTGAATTCGCGAGCGGCGACTGACTCGATATTACTATAGCGCTCGGCAGCTGATGACATGCTGGTAAAAGCGTCTTTAAATACAGCAAAACCTTGCTGCATACGTGCATCATTTTGCTTACCAAATGCAGAGTTTTCTTTGCTGTCATTACTATTAAAACGGCTATCTTCAAGGTTTTGGTCTAATGTGCTTAAGTATTGCTGCATTTGGTCTACGTCTTTACCACCAAAAATAGACATATCTAATGAAAAATCTATTTCGGTAACGCCAGCGTTTGACTTAAACGAAAGCGCTTGTGTATTGTGTTTTTCATCAAAATTATAACTTAGCTCAAAACTATTTTCTAAAGCGGCAATAGGTTGGTTTTCAGTAGTCGAAAAAGCAATGTCAAAGCCAGATAATTGCTCATTATTGAAATTAGCTAAAAAATCTAGGTTAAATTCAGCTTGGCCTGGAGGTACATATTTAGTGTATGAACTTTGCCCAAAAGAGTTTGCACTGACTTTAAAAAATTCATCAGCCATTTCGCCAACTTCTAACAATATTTGGTTGAGTGCTTGATGCTCAACCTCTGACAAATCTCCTTCAACTTCATAACTAATACCAAAACTATCAACCGCTTCACCTGTATCTTCGTCATAACCTTGAGCAGAGTTAAAGATTATATTAACAATATCGCCTTCTTTAGTTTTTACTGACAGTTCAAAACGATTGCTGTCGTCACCCTCATTTATTTCGCGATAGCTGCTTTCCATTAACGGGTCTAACATTCGTTCAACACGCTGTTCACTGGATGCTAAAAATGACTTTTGTTCATGACCTAGCTGCCCTAAACGCGATAAGATATCACTAGTATTTGCGTAAGCGCCGTGGATGTTTTTTACCGACTTATTCAAACGTTTCATTAACTCTTCGCTATTCTCGTTCTTATCCAATCCTTCCTGCTGGCTGGTTAATACAGTGCGCATCGCTAATTCTTCAGGGGAAATATCATAGTTAACAGTGACCGGTTGACTCGTTAACGTAAGGATAGAGGCAAATTCTTTTTTGAGTAATGTTTCAACTTTTTCTTGGTCAAATTGACTTAGCAGCTCTTGAGCTATTTCTGGTGCAATATTTTTAAGCTCATCGGTGAGAGTGTGAGCTATATCATTGATTGGTTGGGCAACAGATGTTACTAAGCTAGATGAGCTATTTAATACATTGTTAATCATGATTTTTTAATGCTAAGTTGATGTTAATTATGTATCGGCAATAGAATAAATACCTTAAGTTTTAAGGTGATTTTTTAATAAGTCGTTTGTTGTCCTGGATTTAATCGATAAACCGATAGTGTTTTATATTTACGACGCTATATAATAAATAGCAGCTAACTAACGAGTAATGCCTTTGCGGTAATCTAAAATGAGCAATATTGTATGCATGTACTAAATCTTGATATCCCCTTCGATTGTCGTTTTACTTGTTGGTTTTGTGGTGAAGGGTCTCACCAAACGATTGTGACTACATTAAAGACACGCCAAGCAGTCAATATGCCAATTTGTGATGAATGTAAATCTTACCGATGCCATAACGAATCAAGTGCACTTGTAATACTTGAAAAGCTTATTAAAGATAAAATAGTAAAACAAAGTGCTAAAGCGTTAGCGATAGGGGCTAATTGGACCGAAAAAGAGCTGCAAGAGTCTGAGCTAACTGGCAGTGCCTTCGATGGCTTTAAAAAGAGTGGTTGGAAAATGTTCTTGATTGCTCGAGAGCGTGTTAATTTTAGTGGTTGGGAATTATCTATTGATGGTGTTCCTATTGAAAATACAGTAGTGGATGAGAATTTTGTATTTGATGGCCTGACTTTTACAAGCTTTATTACTATGTTGGATTACTTAAGCACTACTTTTTCATTAAATAAAGACTTTTTAGAGCAAGTATTAACGCTTTATGGCGATGACCGTGCAATAGAGGCGGTAAAGTTTTGTCGATTAGTGCCTAACGAGTCAAAACCTGAACGTGAAAAAGCGCTTAATGATTTGATTGCTTCTTTTAAAGAAAAAGATGCAATGCGCTATTAATCGTGCAGTTATTCTAGTCGTGCAGTTATTCCTATAAAAGTAAATACCGGACATCGTTATTAAAGGGGGGAAACAGTATCACTGAATTAACTTGGCTTTTATTGCTAAATAAATACCTGAAAAGATAAAAAGAATACCGACAATATGAAAGCTATGAATTTTCTCGTTCAGAAAAATTGAAGAGAGTAACAATCCAAATAACGGCATTAAATGAATAAATAGCCCTGCTTTTACTGCGCCTATATCGGCAACACCTTTGTTCCAAAAAATATAAGCAAGGATAGAAGGGAAAATCGCCATGTAGAGCACCGCGTATGTGCTTTTATTTCCCCATACAATATGCTCAGCAAAGTAAAATTCTACCGCAGAAAAAGGCAGTAATATGAGTGAACCAATAAGCACTGTTACCCCAAAAAAAGTAAAACCATCAAGTTCAGCAGGGCGCCAGCGTAATAATAATGAATAAATAGCCCAGCACAGTACACCGGTTAATACATATAAATCACCAACATTAAATGACAATGAAAGTAGGTTAGATATTTGACCTTGAGTTATCAGCATTAAAACGCCAATTAACGAAATAGTAACTCCGATCCATTGCTGAAGAGAAACACGTTCTTTTAACCATACTGAAGATAATATTAGTATAAATATTGGGATAGCTGATTGTAGTATTGTGGCATTAGAGGCATTTGTACTAGTAAGACCGATATAAATAAAGGTATTGAAACAAGCAACGCTAAATATTGAAAATACCGTCAGCATTTTCCAATGAGTTAATATTACAGCTTTCTGCTTAATAAGCCTTGGTATTAAAAAAGGCAATAGAATCACCAATGCTAATGTCCAACGAAGCTCCGCCATAACAATAGGTGGCAATACTGAGTGCATTGCTCGTCCTATAACAAAATTTCCTGCCCAAAATAAAGTGGTCAGTATTAAAAGTAAGTAGGGCATTGCAGTCTCGTTCAGTTATGTCGAAGATAAAATAGAATATTTGATAGCTATCAGAATACAGTAATGATATTTATCAGTGTTGATATAAAATAGCACTAGTCGCTAGTTATTGAGATTATATCAACATTTGTGCCTTAGCTTCTTACTATTTAGTCACTATATAACAATAAATATGACTAGTTGTGAGGATTAATTAGCAATAATTAACCATTATGATCTTAATGTAAGCGATACTAAGACCACGCCATGATCGGTACTTTCGCCATCACGTTCAAAAATGGGATTAATTAAATGGCGATCGTAAGTTTCATGTGCACTAACTGCATAAAGACTGTCGTGATAATTAGCATCAAATTCACAAGATAATAAAATGTAATCAAGTACAGAGCTACTTGCGCCAAAATAATGTGTTGGGGGGCGCGTTTCTTCAGCTTTGTTAACAGTTTTTCCTTCATTGGCAAGCACAGCTTGATATAAATCCCAAGCATCATGTAAGCAATACTTAGCCAGATAGGCATCACGATCAATGGTTGAGACAAACCGTAAAGTGTTGGTGAGTATATGGCTTAGCACCCCATCGGCTAAGGTATTATTAAAATCACCCATTAATACCATTGGTTGATTCGTTTCTTCACGGCGCTGTATCATATCCATCATTAATAATGTTGCTTCACTGCCACGTTGCACTGTTGAGCCCCAGCTACCGGCTATTTGTGCTTTTAGACTTTCAATAATGGTCTGCTCAGGTGAGAAGTTATTATTGTGCTCATTCAGTTCAATCATTGAACGTTTAGACTTAAAATGCACAACATAACAATCACAATTGCCTAAATGAGGAATATCAATTGTTGCTCGTAATACTCTACGACTAAAAGAAAACTGATCGGTTAAGCCTAATTTTTGGGCAAACTCAATGTTAGGCTCTACCGAAAATACTTCAATAATAGGGTAACGAGAGGCAATAGCGACAACAGGACGCTGATAAATAAAATCATCAATTACTTGAGGTTGATCAACCACGGCAAAATATTGATACCCTTGACTCGCCACTAGCTCTTTTAATGAATTAGGGCTAAATACTTCTTGAAAGCCAATAATATCCGGTCGATATTCGTCTAAATATTCACTAATCCAACGTTGTTTTTTTTGCCATTGTTCAGCACTAAAAATACGTTCGAACTCATAAGCGGCATTCGGTGGTTCAAGGTAATTAAATAAATTGAATGTAGCGAATTTGAGCTTTGTATTGGCAAGTGAGCTTGTTAAGGATGGACTATCAAAGGGGATGTCTTGGCTACTTGCTTGATCTTGATGATTGATAAAATAACTCTACTAATTAATAAGGAAAAATTAAGTAAACAAGAGGCGGAATAATATTAAGCACAATATTAAATAATTATTCAAGTGAAAAGTAACTCAAGATTACCGAGGTGATTTTTCATATCATGGTCGTATTTTTTGTAAAAATCAATAAAAGTACTAAGCTCATTATTAACTAATAGGTTAGTTATATTTTTTATTCAAAAATAAATTTTTATTTCAATGATATATAAATACTGGAAAATTGTTAAAAGACAACTATGCTTTTAAAAAGCTAGTATTGATAAAGTCATTACTTCGTATATTCACTAGCCTACAATATTAATTATATCTGATAAATACTCCCACCAAGGTTATTTTTAAAATGACTTTTAATCTAGTGAGCAGATAACCTTGAATGGCATTACATGATTTTTAAAAATACTATCTGGACGAAAAATAAATTAAAGTCCAATGGTACAGAGAAAACTCAGCGTTTTTCTGTATCTATGAAACTGAATATCGTAAATTTTCTTATTATCATTTCAAGTTTAATAAGTATTATTGGTGCGTACGAAATTCAAATAGGCGGAAAAATGCATGAGTTAAACTACTTTCATCAAAAATATATTACCCAGTTAGTGAAAACTGTAAAATCATTTGAAGTTGACTCGGTATCTACCAATGATGTACTAAAAGATATAATGTTGGTGAGAGAGCAACCTATTAAATGTATAGAACTTATTGGCTCTTTTGAAATATTGATAATGAAGTTGATAGGGACTAAAAATATCCTGCAAGTGTGTCATGACGATCTTGCTGTTGCGGATAATCTTCTTCAGAAAGTGCAAGAATTCGACGCAGCGGTGTTTGATAAAAAAGCACTTACACATTTTCTTTATCAAGGAATTAATGAGTTTGAATACAGTGGAATGAGATTTGAACCTTTAGTGAGTAAAACCGTAAGGGTACTTTTCTTTATTGTTATTAGTATTTTGATTACCAAAGCTTTTATTGTGCCTTTAATTGGGTTAATTCTTTCAAATAGTGTTGCTCAAGATTATCAATTACTATTAATAACAAAGACTAATTTAGAAGAAGAAAAGCAACGTAATGCACTTATACAATCTGAACGAATTGAATCGTTAACCATTATGGTTGCCGGTATGGCCCATGAAATTAATACCCCAATTGGCATAAGTATTACCGCTAATTCGTATTTAGGGGATACCTTGAGTATGCTCAGGAAATCTTATGAAGATCAAGAGTTAACTAAGAGTAAATTTGATCATTTTATTGCGGAAATGGAAAAGAGTAATACGTTGGTGATGAATAATCTTTCACGAACAGCGAAGTTAGTGAAAAGCTTTAAAGAGGTATCTGTAGATCAGTTCGTAGATGAATTGCAAAATATTAAATTAAAGCCATACATTGAACAGATATTAGTGAGTTTAGTTCCTGTTACCCAAAGCGCTAATATTAAGTTTAAACTATGTTGTGATAATGACATACAAGCTAGTATTTATGGTGGGGTATTTAGTCAAATATTTACTAATCTTGTCACTAATGCAATTAATCATGCTTTCCAAGATAAAGAGGCCGGAATAATATCTATTTCTGTTAAAGAGTCTTCTGACAATGAAATACATTTTTCTTTTGAGGATGATGGCTGTGGTATTTCTGAAATAGATAAAATTCATATTTTTGACCCTTTTTTTACTACCAAAAGAGGTGAAGGTGGTACAGGTTTAGGACTTCATATACTGCATAATCTTGTGACTGATAAATTGCAAGGAAGAGTATTATGTACAAGTGAAATTGGTACTGGCACTCGATTTGATATTTACTTCCCTAAAATAATAAAAGTTACTGATTAGGCCATGTTTTATGATGTGAGTAAGTAATATCTATTCACACAAGCTAAAAAAGGTAAAGTTAGTAAAAGTTACGGTAAAGGTAGAGGGGTTAATCCTTTCATCTTACTATTTAAAAAATCGGGAATATCTACAGTTTCAATGGGTTTAGAAAAGTAGAAACCTTGAAGAAAGTGGACACCTAATTTAGTTAGTTCTTGTGCTTGTTCTTCGGTTTCAACACCTTCAGCAACAACTAAGAAATTTAATGAGGAAGCGATATCCATTACTGCTGAAATGATAGCATGGCCATTACCATTCAAGTTGTTTACAAATGATCGATCAATTTTAACTGTGTTTACCGCTAAATCTTGCATAACAGAAAGCGAAGAATATCCTGTGCCAAAGTCATCAATCGAGACTTTAATCCCGAGCGCTTGAAGACGTTTTATTTGATTCAAAATAGAGTTGGTATCTGCCGAAAAAACGGATTCGGTAATTTCTATATGCAACAATTCTGCTGGCAACTTACTCGTTGAAAGAGCATTTTCAACAATATTTATAAAGTTATCATCTTTAAACTGAATGACTGAAACATTAACTGAAATAGCTAGTTGTAGTTTTCTCTCCCATCGACTCGCTTCCATACAAGCGTGTTGAAGTACCCATGCACCTATTTCATGTATTAAACCATATTGCTCTGCAATCGGAATAAATTCATCCGGCGTGATATTCTCGCCTTTTACTTGCCAGCGTAAAAGCGCTTCAAAGGCAAAAATATGATGATTACTCGATAAAACTAAAGGTTGAAAAACCAAGCGTAGTTGTTGATTATCAATAGCCTTAGTAAGTTCATTTTTTAAATAAAGTTCGTGTGAATAAAGTTTTTCCATTTGTTCTGAAAATACACCGACAGTTGAACGAGCTTTTTTCTTTTGAAAGTACATCGCCATATCGGCTGATTGAATAAGATTATCTTCCGTTGTGGCATGATCCGGATATAGTGCGATACCTATAGTTGCTCCAACAGTTAAAATACTATTATCAATACAGTGGGGTGCTGAAAGCTCTTTTATTAACTGTAATGACTGCTTAATGGCACTTTCCTCTCCTGTATTAGGGAGGGCAATAAGAAACTCATCTCCACCCCAGCGGCAAACAAGAGCGTTATTAAGGTTTTCTTGTTTTAGGCGTCCGGAAGTTTCTCTTAAAATTTGGTCACCTGCTTTATGACCAATGGAATCATTGATATTTTTAAAGTTATCTAAATCAATAAATAATAGAGCAATATTTTTTTGGGGGTGTTCAGCTGACTTTTTAGAAGATTGCTCAATAATAGCTTTTAAATGACTTAAAAAAGCGGCTCGATTGTATAGTCCGGTCAGAGGGTCAAGATTAGAAAGTTCGTAAATTTTTTGTGTTCGTTGTTTAACTTTTTCTTCCATCTCTTGAATTAATGCCAAGTTTTCATTTTTTAACATTATAGTATTAAGTGTAAAATCAGCAGATTTTTTTGAGATGAGTATCATAACGATACAAAAGGAAAAACCAAGAATACCAAGTATTTTTAGAGCAAAAATATCGGATACTATCAACCCTAAAGAGCCAGGCGCGAGTAATATAAAGGAATAGAATAATGCTGTTTTTTTATGACCCGATAGAACCGTCGCAGAGCCACCAGCCATTGAACCAACAGCAATAATTGAAGTTGTTAATTCAATGCCGTTATTATATATCGTCATATAAACTAAATATATTGACCACATGATAGCGGTAGGGTTTACACCTAGAATAAAGCGATTAACGGCTTTTTGACCATCGAATTTAGTGTTATGTAATTTGGTTTTCCACCAAATTACATCCGCCATCCTAGCCGTGAGCAACAAACTCATGCCACACCACCAGATGAGCTGAAATGTGGAAGTGTCAGGATTATTAAAAGCAAATGCCAAAAAACTAGAGGTGATAGCGCTGATGGTTATACCTGCAACTGCATTGCCGTAGAGCAATGTTGCAGCATCACGTTGCATAGATTCGTTTAATTCTGGTGTAATGCTAGTCAAGAAGCACCTCTATATTTTTTAATACGTTGTTAATTTTATTTTTGAACGTAATTTATGTTAACTATTTAAGACCATGCTTCGTATATTCACCTTTTACTGTTAACTTAACAGTTATAGGAGAATTTGTGGTGTTTTTCCAATACCAGCCATGTGATCCCGCAAAAGGAGTGGTAAAACTTCCTTTCATATTATGGGCCGTTGCAATCGCATAGCTTTCAAAATAACCGCTAGTATCGCCTGTAGGCTCACCATGTAAATCAAAATATAATGGGGTGCCATCAGTAGTCCATTCATAATTAAGTTTTTGATATTGTTCCATCGTGAATTTGTATTCTATTCCTCGTCCTGCTGGCACTATTATTGTCATTGTTTCGCCTGCACGCTCTGACTTTTTAGTTGTTTTTGCATTTACGTCATTAAAAACAGTTAGCCCGAGTTTTTTTCCTATACCGGTAGGATCAATATTATATTCAGCAGGTAAAATTACGATAACCAATACAGCTATGGCAAATACTAGACTGTATACTGAGTACATAAATAGAGCACTTTTCGCTAATGATATTTTTTTTGGAGGTGTTTGTGACATTATTATCTCTTTAATAATTAAATTTTATTCGAATAGGGGATCAATGTAATAGAATTGGCGTTAGCTAATTAAATAACCAGTTAACTGAAAGCCTATCAACATAAATCCTGCGCTCATTAGTAAACTATTTGTGATCGTGGCAAATTGTAAAAAAATACTGTGTTTACGCCAAAAGTTTATGATTAAAATAATAGTGGCTAATGCAGTAAATTGCCCCAATTCAACTCCAACATTAAAGGCTATTAAATTACTGATTAATCCATTATCTGCTAATTGAAGCTCTTTTAACTTAGTTGCTAATCCAAAACCGTGAAAAAGACCAAAGATCAATATTGCTAGTTTGGTATTGGGAGACTTACCAAAGAAGTGATTAAAACCACCTAAATTATCAAAGCCTTTATAGACAACAGAAAAACCAATAATAGCATCGATTAAATAAGCATTAATTTGAATATCACTGAGCACACCAAACAATAAGGTTAAGCTATGCCCAAATGTAAACATACTGACATACAATAAAATATCACGACTTTTATATAAAAAAAACAGCACACCGACTAAAAATAATAAATGGTCGTATCCCGTTACCATATGCTTAGCACCAATATACAAAAATGGAATGATTTGTACGCCAGAATTTTGTTCTAAAAACCGTCGAGTATCATCATCAACACCATGAGCTATGGCGTTGGTTGGTAACCATATGGCAAGTATGACAATAAAACTTAACCAACCATATCGTTGTAACATATTGACCATTCAGGGTTTCCTTTGAAAACTTGTTTTAGTGGGTACTCCTGTATGATTGTTTAACGTATGATTTATTCATCGTTTGATAACATTAAAACTATAACGTTTGGTTATTCGGTTTAGATCGCTTTATTTATTTTGGCAACACGGATTGATGCCTTAATAATTTTAATTTCTTCTTTTGTTCTGCCTCGTCTACTACCTAATGTTTGTATTTTAGCTAAACTATCATCTAAACCTTTGACTACTTTACCAAAAATTGTATGTTTACCATCTAAAAAAGGAGTAGAAATAAAAGTAATGAAAAATTGACTACCATCAGTACCTGGACCAGAGTTAGCCATACTTAAAATACCTGGTTCACTATGACTCATCTCATTATCAAACTCTCCATCATATTTATAACCAGGGTTACCCGTTCCATTACCTAGCGGATCACCACCTTGTGCCATAAAGCCAGGAATGACACGGTGAAAAGTTAGATCATCATAAAAACCTAGCTTAGTTAAGTAAATGGTACTGGAAACATGCATAGGAGCTGTGTCTGGAAATAGTTTAATGGTGAGGTTACCTTGGTTTGTTTCTAGTTCCCAAAAATAATCTTTTTCAGGGGTAAAGGTAAGCAAAGGAGGCTTGTTTAGCTTAGTTTTCCAACTTGCGTCTGATTTATCTACAGCTTTGATAACTTCATTTATTTTTTTTATTGCCGGATCTGGGCCGCAACAAGCGGTTAACGTTAAAATTAAACAAAGACTGGCAATGATATTTTGTGTCATATTCATATAAAAATTCTTATTTCTGCTTGTTGAAGGTAGTTAAATCGTCTAAGCGTTCATTATCACCTTAATTTATAATTTTATCTATTGTGATTTTAACGTGAATATTAAGAAGTAAGTATAGTGAGGTGATAGAAAATTTAATTTTTATTAATGAATTATTGGACAAAAGGCTGAAATATTATAACCTATATCTTTAAAATATAGCTTGAAACTGGATTTCTATGAAACTGATTACATTAGCAGCTATCGCTGCTATCACATTGACCACATCCGCTTTTGGTAATGATAGTATTATCCCTGTATCAAAAGAGATTAAAGATATTACTGTTAACCTGCGTGATAAAGCCATAAAAGATGATAGTGCTTATGAAATATTAAAGTCACTTACCACTGAAGTAGGGGCTCGTCATCCTGGAACACCAGGTGAAAAGGCAGGGATTGAATGGGGAGTTAATAAACTAAAAACTTTAGGGTTTGATAAAGTTTATACCGAAGATGTGAAAATGAATGGCTGGCTTCGTGGCACTGAAACGGCGGAAATTTTACTACCTTCTTATCAAAAAATGGTTATAACAACACTTGGCCGTTCAAAATCAACACCTAAAGGTGGATTAGAAGCTGAGATTGTACATTTTAAAAGCTATGCTGATCTTGAAAAAGCAACCGATGGTAGTTTAAAAGGTAAAATAGCTTTTATCAGCAAACGTATGGAGAAGTTTAAAGACGGAGCTGGTTACGGTCCAGCGGTTATTGCTCGCTCTAAAGGTCATGAACTTGCAGCCCAAAAAGGTGCTGAAGCTTTATTAATTCGCTCTATCGGTACCGATGATCATCGTAATCCACATACCGGCTCTACTAACGTAGCTATGGGGTATACCGCAGTACCGGCTATTGCTTTATCAAACCCAGATGCTGATCAATTAATACGTTTACTTGATTATGGCCACACCCCTAAAATTCGCTTAAATGTTCAAACTCAGGATCTTGGTCCTATTGTGACTAAAAATGTTATCGGTGAAATTACGGGGCGCGAATTTCCTGATGAAGTTGTCGTTATTGGTGGTCATCTTGATAGCTGGGACTTAGGTACTGGTGCTGTTGATGATGGCGCTGGTGTTGCTATTGCTATGGCGACAGCTGCTTTGATAAAAAATAATACTAAGGAACGTCCTCGTCGCACTATTCGTGTCATACTTTGGGGTGCAGAAGAGCTTGGATTAATTGGCGCGCGTGCTTATGCCAAAGCTAGACAAGAAGATGGCACTATTGTTAACCATGTGATTGGCTCTGAATCTGATTTTGGTGCTGGTCCTATCTATGGACTTCAGTCGTCTAGTAATGTTTCTGATAACGCATTACATGTAATTGATACCATGGCTAGTTTAATGGGGACTTTAGGTGTTAGTCGTCGTAGTGGCGATACCACTGGTGGTCCAGATATGATTCCATTGTCTAAGCTCGGTGTTCCAGCATTAAAATTAATGCAAGATGGTACTGATTATTTTGATTTACATCACACACCTGATGATACTTTTGATAAAGTGAATCCTGAGCATATGCGTCAAAATGTAGCGGCATGGACTGTGTTTACTTATATCGCTGCTGAATGGCCAGGATCTTTTAAGTAAATATTTTATAAGTTGATTTTTATAGGTTAACTCTCATAAGTTAGCTTTCATAAATTAAGAAGAGAAATCCTCGTTATTGCTAGCGGGGATTTTTTTTGTAGTTAAGCAAGGTAATAGTTATTAATGCTTGTTAATCAAAGCCAATTAAAAGATAAATATAACGATAAAGGTTATTTTGTTATTCGAAATTACTTTAGTGATATTGAAATTTCGCAATTAAGAGAAACCATTTTAACGTTTCATGAATTATGGAAAAAAGACAACGAAACATTCTATCAAGAAGAGGCGTTTAACTCTTCGTTAATTACCGGTAGTCAATATTTATCATTTGACGATAGGGTATTACTGTTTAACTTTATTAGCTCACCTAAAGTTATGGCGATGGTGGAATCGTTGATCCCTATTAGTCCTGCCTTTATGAATACTCAATTATTTTTCAATCCGGTCAATCCAGCACAAAAAGACTTTTGGCATAGAGATTGTCAATATGATCATGATATTGAAGGGCAAAAGCAAGCTATCAAAAATACCCAAGTAGTACACCTTAGAGTGCCTTTGTTTGATGAATTAGGCATTGAGCTTGTTCCTGAAACGCATAGACGGTGGGATAATGATGAAGAGTTTAATGTTCGACAAGAAGAGCAAGGGAAAGTCAGTAGCGATGAACTTTCATTAGGTAAAAAAATTAAATTAGCCGCTGGCGATTTATTAGTGTTTTCTGCCGATATGATACATCGTGGTCTATATGGTATGGATAGGTTAGCCTTAGATATTCTCGTATTTGATCCTGATAGCGACTTTGCGGATTATGTTGATGAAGATTGTTTACCTGATCCGGCCATGATGGAAAAGATTAATGATGCTAGGATCTTTCAGACGACTATCGATTTAAAGTCGCAGTTATTAGTAAAATAGAGCTACTAATAATTTAAATAACTGTTATCAAAGCCATTAGTAGGTGGGGCCTTACCTAATAGGGCTAATAGCCGTTACTTCAGTATTAGCCAACTATTATTATGAAGTGGTTTATTATTAAACAAAACCTTAGCTAAAGGTCTTATTGTTTAGCTAGTTTGCTTTTGTTAGAGTCCGCCGCTTAATTCCAAATTGAAAATGAACGGTAATTATTTCCTCGTTCCTTTTCGTTCAGTTCTATATTCAAATACACAAAGAGAAACGTACTTTATGATCATCTTTTTTATCTGTCTTACTATTCTAATATTGGGCTACAAGTTTTATAGTCCTTTTGTAGAAAAGCAAGCTGGCTTGGACTCAACCATTGATACACCACAAAAACGCTTTAGTGAAGGTGTTGACTATGTTGCTATTCATCCGGTACGTGCTTTTTTAATTCAATTTCTAAATATCGCTGGAGTTGGCCCCATTTTTGGTCCAATACTCGGGGCTTTATATGGTCCTGTTGCCTTAGTATGGATTGTCTTAGGTAATGTATTAGGTGGGGCGGTACACGATTTTTTCTCAGGCGTTATGAGTATAAAAGAAGATGGTAAAAGTTTACCTGAGATAGCCGGAAAATATTATAACGTGGTGTTTAAAGGCTTTATGCTGTTATTTACTGCCATGTTACTATTTTTTGTTGGCGTAGTCTTTATTATGAGCCCGGCAGGTTTACTGAGTAATTTAGATTTTTTTGAGGGCACTATTTTAGCCAATAATACTTTTTGGGTATTAACTATTTTAGCGTATTACTTTTTTGCAACCTTATTACCTATTGATAAAATAATTACTAAATTTTATCCATTTTTTGGATTATTAATGATTGTAATGACAACATGTGTTGCTATCGCATTATTAATTAACGCGCCGCACTTACCGGTAGCTGGTGACTTTTTAGCATACTTTGAAGCTGATCATGCTCATGACTTTTTAGAGCCAAATCCGGATGGTTTACCTACTTGGCCATTGCTGTTTATTACCATTACTTGCGGTGCTATTAGTGGCTTTCATTCTACTCAAGCGCCAATTATTGCTCGCTGTTTGACGAACGAAAAGCACGTTCGTCCAGTTTATTATGGTGCAATGGTATGTGAAGGTATAGTTGGTTGTGTATGGGCTTTAGCCGGTATTGCTGCATTTCCAGAAGGTTATGCAGGTTTAAAAGTATTGCTTGATCAAGGTGGTCCTGGTTTAGTGGTTAACCATGTAGCAAACAGTTATCTTGGTGTATTTGGCGGTATTATGGCAATAGTTGCTGTAGCTGTTTTCCCTATTACTTCTGGTGATACGGCATTCCGTTCATTACGTTTAACGGTTGTTGATGCTTTTAATATTCCACAAAGTTTACGTAACAGATTATTGCTTGCTGTGCCTATTTTAACAATTGCCTACTTTATGACTAAGCTAGACTTTTCGCTTATTTGGCGTTATTTTGCCTTCTCAAATATGCTGCTTTCTACCAGTGTTTTGTGGCTTGCAACCAAATATTTATTCGACCGTGGCACATTCCATTGGATTGCTAGTATACCAGCAGTAATCGCAACAGCAGTGACCTTGTCGTATATTATGACAGCGTCAATAGGTTTCAACATATCAAGTGATTTTGGTAAGCCAATTGGGGCTGTTACCGCTATTATTGTTTTAATTGGACTTGCTATAGTGCATGCAACTAAGTTTAAAAAAAGAGTTGAAGTTTAGTTAGCCTAAAATTTAACTTTAGCCCTAACTTAGCTTAGCACTGAGATTAGCTTAGCAATAAAATACTAAAGCCGTTGTAGTTGTATCGTCAATTACAGCGGTTTTTTTATATCCTATTATTTATCACCTATCATCCATCATTTGGCTGTATTAAATATGACGGAAACGTTAAAAACAGTTGTGCTTTTATCAACACATAGTTGCCAGTTTAAATGCTCACAAATACGTTCAATAATGACAAGACCATAACCAAAACCTGGTTCAATATCCGAAGCATCATATAAATTTGATAGCGTTAGTTTATTAGCTGTAAGCTTAACGTTGATACTTGTCATCTGATCTGCAGTTTTAACGTTATTATTAGCTTTAACGTCATTATCAATGTTAGAAATATTTTCTGTTACTGGACTGAGTGAGTAATTAAGTGCATTTTTAAATAAATTATTGATCACCACTTGCACCATATCTAGTGGTGCAAATATATGTATATCGTTTTCAATTTCAATGCCTAACGTTAATTCTCGTCGAAGAAGTTGTACCTGTAACTGTTCTATTTTTTGCTGAAGTAATTGATCAAGTGAAATATCTTCAAAGTGATGTTTGTCTATTTGTTCTTTTCCCAACAGTAGAAAGGTATTTGTTAATAAACTAATGTCGTTGCTTGCTTGAATAATACGTTGTGTAGCTTTGGTGGCTAATTGATTATTAAATTCAATGCTTGTTAGCATTTCGCCAGATCCTTTCAACACCATAAGTGGTGTTCTTATTTCATGTGCCGCAAAGTGGCTAAATTCTTGTTCACGTTTAAAAAATTGAGCAATGCGTACCTTACTATCTAATAGTGCTTGTTCAATAATCGCTATTTCTTGATAATCAGCATCAACGTCAAACAGCGGGTTAGCGGGTGCCATTTGGGCTATTTTTTGTTGAACCTTAACGAGGGGAACTGCGATTAGCCTCACCAAGTAAAAACCTAAAGCTATCATTACAGCAAGTAATGCGGTACCAAATATGAGTGAAAATATAAGTAGTTTAGTTTCATATTCATCTAAATAATCATCAGCATTGTCTTTAAATACAATATAAAATAAGTCTTTCCCGTTAGGGTGCTCTCTCACTAAAAAGTGCTTATCTTCCGGTCCTAAATGATGTTCATAAAACCCAGGGTGTTGATACGAGGTTAGCCATTCTGGAAGATTTTCGACCTTGTCATAAAAATCAAATTCATATTGATTAGGTAACACGGGCATATTCGGCGTAGAGTTATTAGGGAGGGCATGAAGAGATTTAACACTTTGAATATAAACGTTAGCTTCGGCATCCAACCAATGCTGTAAACTAATTATTTCCATTTGATCTTCAGCCACAATAATAATTAGGCTAAATAATGCAATAAAAAGGGCGGCTGTTGCGCTGTAAATTAAAATTAAGCGATTAAATAATTTAGGCTTAGTTGACAAGTTTAAATCCTTGACCGTGTAAGGTTTCTACACTGTTGGTATTGATGCCTTTATTAAGAACTTTGCGTAATGCATAGATGTGACTGCGAAGCGCATCGCTTGGTGGCTCTTCATCTCCCCATATTTGTTCAATCATTTGTTGCCTAGATACAACCGTTGGAAATTTTTGCATTAATAAACGCATCATTTGATGCTGTATTTTACTCAGTTTAATTGGTTCATTATTTCTATAGAGTGAATTTGTTTGTAAATTATAATATAAATCGCCTACCGTTAATGCTTGCTTATTGCCACTTTGTCCACGTTTTCCAAGTGAGTCAATACGAAGCAAAAGCTCTTCTAAGGCAAATGGCTTAACTAAGTAATCATCGCCCCCGACATTAAATGCCTTTCTTTTATCTTCTAAACTATCTCTGGCTGTTAAAAAGAGAATAGGGGTATTAATTAAATACTCATTTCGTAAACGTTCAACAGTCGCTATACCGTTTAACTTTGGCATCATGATGTCCATAATAATAACATCAAATGATTGTGTTTTTATTTGACTGATTGCCGCTACACCGTTGTATGCGCAATCAACAATATGACCATGCAAATCTAAGTAGTCAACAATGGTTTCCATTATCGCTATGTCGTCTTCTACAATCAGTATTTTCATTCATATCTCAAAATTAAAAATAATCGGTACACTTCAAGCATCATTCTACGCTTGAAGTGTACTCGTATTGATTAGGGATTAGTAATTTCAATCACATCTACGTCTATTTCGGGTGATTGTAAGAAATCTTTTTCTACTTCACCTAATATTGTAATGAGCGTGTTTTCATCAAATTGCTGTTTAGGAAACACATGATTGTCTATTTCTACACGTATTTGTTTATCACCGCTTTTAAAAATGTATTTATCACTACTGACTTTTTTTATTAAGTAACCGGTTAACTTTACATCTTGATCATCAACAGGGTCTTCTAAAATAGAAGCAATATCAGTATTTACATGTAGGTTATAACCAAAACTTTCAGCAAATACAGGTTTTAACGTTGTTAAGAATAAAAGGCCTAAGGGGATTAACATTATTACTTTTTTCATGTGATCTTTCCTAATGATAGTATTAAGTTAAAAGGTATAGCTTGCACTAAGCATTAACGAGGCATTACCTACTAAGCTTGATCTCGCATATTGAGCTTTAGCTGTTATGTCAATATTTTTATAGACTTGATACTGAAGGCCTATCGCTGCAAGACCACCAATACTGGTATCACTTTGTTGAACATTAATGTGATTAATGTCAGGTCCATTTTCAACGTCAATTTTATAACTCGCATTAAAGTCTGCATCATGATGTAAAATACCAACAGCACCAACTAATTTTAAATTATCGTTAAGAGGATATAAATAGGTTGCTGCTATTGATATTTGCGTATAGTCAGCATCAGCTTCCCATTCTTCTTCCTGTGTATAATCAATGACTGTTTCAAGCTCTGTACTTTGTTCAAATGCTGTAAAAGCAAGCTCTACTCCCCAATTGTTATCAAACTTATATCCAGCAAATATATGAAAGTCGCTGCTTGTACCTTCTTTTTGTAAATTGAGTGTTACGTTATTCACCGACGTAGATTTCATCGCATTATCTTGAATGCTTGGGTTATTCGTTTGAATACCTGCACCAATGTAAGTATTAGCTAAGGTAGTAAGTGGCGTACATAAGGCAAGTAGGTATAGGTAAGTTTTTTTCATGGTTGTTTCTTATCGTGTTTAAAAGATAGAGTAATTACACCATAGAGAATGTGAAGAAAATGTGAGGAGAAAATAATTTTTTATTTTTATATTAATATTTGTTCTTATATTAATACTCGTTTTATTCAGTTATTACTTACTTGAACTAATTAAAATGTTTTACAGCGTGGTGCTCTTAATACTAATAGCCCGCTATTGCTCAACTGAGCGACTTGCCTTGATTTATTCATTGCCGTATTGTTAGCTCATAAACTTAATGAAAAAGCGAAGAATGTAAGGTAATACTTACTATAAGCTTTGCTTGTTACTCAAATAAGGATTGTCTTTTATCCTCAAAAGCGTATAATACGCGAGCTTTTCTGTCGCCTATAGACAGGAAGTGTCTGGAAAATCCGTTTTAACACTAAAATATAAGAGGGCGATATGGTTACCATTCGTTTAGCTCGTGGTGGCGCTAAAAAGCGTCCATTCTATCAGGTTGTTGTTGCAGATAGCCGTAACTCTCGCGATGGTCGTTTCATCGAGAAAGTTGGTTTCTTCAACCCAACAGCACAAGGTCAAGCTGAAAAATTACGCTTAGACCTAGACCGTATCAACCATTGGGTTGGTCAAGGTGCTGGTTTATCTGATCGTGTGGCTAAGTTAGTTAAAGATGCTCAAGTAGCAGCTTAATAGCAAACTTAGTAGGCAATAGTAGAAATTAGTGAGTTGTTATGAGTACACAAGATCAAATTACCTTAGGTAAAGTAGGCGCTGTTTACGGTATCAAAGGTTGGTTGAGAATTCATTCATTCACAGATGAAAGCGATGCCATACTTGACTATTTTCCTTGGTCATTAAAATTAGGAAATAATACGCGAACAGTAGATATTACTGATTGGCGCAAGCACAACAAAGGCTTAGTCGTAAAAGTTGCTGGTATTGATGACAGAGATGATGCGCAAGCATTGGTCGGTTCTGAGATATTAATCAATGAGAGTTCATTGCCAGAATTATCGCAAGGTGATTATTACTGGCGTGACTTAATCGGCATGTCTGTTGTTACTACTCAAGGTTACGATCTTGGTGTGGTATCTGACATGTTGGAAACTGGCGCTAATGATGTACTGGTTGTGAAAGCGAACCTTAACGATGGCTTTAGTAAAAAAGAGCGGTTAATCCCTTATCTTTTTGAACAAGTAGTTGAATCGGTAAGCATTGAAAATAAACAAATTTGTGTTGACTGGGACCCAGGTTTCTAGCTTGTGACTAGTGTTGATTCTTCATTGAAGAAAAGCAAAATGTGGATAGGGGTGATAAGCCTTTTTCCCGAAATGTTTGACGCTATCACTGAGTATGGGGTGACAGGCCGAGCGATACGTGGTGGGTTAATTGAGTTTCATAAATGGAACCCAAGAGACTTTACCCATGATCGACATCGTACCGTTGATGATCGTCCTTATGGCGGTGGTCCAGGTATGTTGATGATGGTACAACCACTACGTGATGCTATTAATTTTGCGCGTAAAGCAGCAGAAGAAAATGGTAGAAAAGCGAAGGTTATTTATTTGTCGCCGCAGGGACGAAAACTGGACCAAGCAGGTGTAAGTGAATTAGCACAAGATGACTGCCTGATATTTATAGCAGGTCGTTATGAAGGCATAGACGAGCGATTATTAGCGTCAGATATTGACGAAGAATGGTCGGTTGGCGATTACATTTTAAGTGGTGGGGAACTGCCTGCGATGAATGTAATTGATGCTGTAGCACGATTAGTGCCTGGTGTATTGGGACATAAAGAATCAGCAGAGCAGGACTCCTTCTCTAACGGTTTATTAGATTGTCCTCATTATACTAGGCCAGAAGTACTGACTACCGCTTCGGGGGATGAAATGTCAGTACCAAAAGTTTTGTTAAGTGGTAATCATGAACACATACGCTTATGGCGCCAAGAACAGTCTCTATTGAGAACATGGACCAGAAGACCAGAATTATTAACTAACCTAGCTCTGACAGATGAGCAGGATAAAATGTTAGTTTCTATTAAGAAACGCATAAGTTCCACTTAGACTGTGCATACTAGGAAGAAGGTATTATGAGTAAAATTATTGAAATGCTCGAACAAGAGCAATTAAAAAAAGACCTACCAGATTACGCTCCAGGCGATACTGTTGTAGTTCAAGTAAAAGTTACTGAAGGTGATAAATCACGTCTTCAAGCATTTGAAGGTGTTGTTATTGCTGTTAAAAACCGTGGCTTACATTCTGCGTTCACTGTTCGTAAAATCTCGAACGGTGTTGGTGTAGAGCGTGTATTCCAGACACATAGCCCAATTGTTGATTCAATTGAAGTGAAACGTCGCGGTGACGTTCGTCAAGCGAAACTTTACTATCTTCGTGAACGTTCAGGTAAATCTGCACGTATCAAAGAGAAATTGGCTAAGAAGTAACTTTTTAAAAGTTAAGCTTCAAGCTACTTTCCTTGTAAAGAAAGTTGATGAAAAAAGGGTGAATATTAAATTATTCACCCTTTTTTTATTGTAAATTATCAATAGACACTTATATATTTGATAAAGCCTTTCAGAGTCATTTTTATACCAGTTTCATTAATTAAGTGAACAACTAGTTATTAAATAAATAACGATGTAGTTGGTGATTTTAACAAGTAGAAATGATCACATAGTTAGTGAGGTTGGTATTATCTGTTTTTAAATCGGCTTTATAAAAATCACGTATTGTTAACAGTATTATGAAGTAATCTTTATTGCTAATTAATTAGAGCTCTATCAAGCTGCTTAATATTTGATCGTTTTATTTCACTATATATGTCAATATGGTGATTCATTTACTAGGAAAATAACAATGAAAAAATTAGTGCTAACTTTTATCGTTTCACTTGTTGTATTGATGGGGTGTCAATACAACAAGGATTTAAAAAGTATGGAGCAGGTCACTATGTCAGCTATTGCGCTTACTTCTACAAATTGGACGTTAGGGGAGCTTAATGGCGTGAAAGAAAATATAGCGCAAAATGAAATGCCAGTAAAAAGTATGACTCTGCATATTAACGATAATAGTGTAACTGGTTTTGCTGGGTGTAATCGTTTTTTTGGACGCTTTGTTGCTGAAGATTTGGTTAATGGGCTTGGTAAACTAAAATTTAATAACATAGCCTCAACAAAAATGGCTTGCATGAATGTTGAAATAAATGAACAAACCTACTTTAATGTTTTAAATGATACTGTTTTTTATCAACTTGATGATAACTCATTAATATTGCTTAATGAGGCGTTAACCGTATTAGCTGTATTTGAAAATAAAAAATAAAAAATATATATCATGTTTAATTTTTTGTTGACGTAAATATAAAAGAGGGAGTTTTATGAAAAAATTGTCAAAAATAATAAGTGCTTGTATTGCTGTTTTATTGAGTTTTAATTTATTCGCCACAAGTTTACAAGTTGGTGAGCAAGCGCCAAATTTTAGATTACAAGCTACTACAGGGGGATACTTTCAACTCAGCGATTATCAAGGTAAACAAGCGGTGGTTTTAGCTTGGTACCCAATGGCGAATACTCGTGGGTGTACAATTGAATGTAAATCTTTAGTAGAACAAGGCCATCTCATTAGAGAATACGATGTGCGCTATGTTATGGCTAGTGTTGATCCATTAAATGATAATTTAGACTTTGCTAAGAAAACTTCGGCAGACTTCCCTATGTTAAGCGATCCAACAAAAGCAACGGCTAAAGCGTATGATGTACTTAATGTTTTTAAAGTAGCAAGCCGAGTGACCTTCTATATATCTAAAGAAGGAAAAATATTAAAAATAGATGAAAATGTTAAGCCTGCTACTGCTGCAGAAGATATTGCTAAGTCTTTAAAAGCGCTAAATGTTACGTTACTACCTTCAGATTAAAAATATTTTACTGTTTTTTGAACACTAGTAGACGATTATTCGCTGGCATCGTATGATCGTCTACTAAGTTAAGGCCTGCTGAGCTGGCTAACGCTAATATTGCTTCAATATCTCTTATACCACTATTTTTATCTCTTTCTTTTAACCATAAATCAAAGTTAGCATTACTTTCGCTAGTAAACTTTCCTTGGTAATTAAATGGACCATAGATACAAACATTAGCGCCAGATTTTAAATTATTAGCAATACCTTCAAAAAACTTAACGACAAGTGCCCAGCTTATTATATGTAATGTATTTGCTGTGTAAATTGCATCTATAGTTGTATCACTTATTGGCCAATTTTCATTTAAATCAATCACGATAGGCTTTAATACATTCGTTAATGCTGCTTCATCTAACCATGAGTGAATACCTGGATGATTAACAGGTAAGTCACTGGTTTGCCAGGTTAAATGTGGTAGATGCTGTCCAAAGTAAGTAGCATGTTGTCCAGTACCAGAGCCAATCTCTAAAACATGCGTATTATTTGAAAGTACATTTGTTAAAATAGCTAAAATAGGCTGTTTATTGTTTTCGGATGCTTGTGAAAAAGGTTTATTCATTGTATTTTTAACTCATTAATTTGATTTTCTAAAGGGTAGCATCTGCTGACATTGCTTTTGGTAAGTTAGCATATGCGATCGCTCTTGTTGACAAAAGTTTTTAATTATCTCTTTAAAAGCAGGATGTTTTATCCAGTGATAAGAGTATGTTAACACTGGCTCGAAGCCTCTTTGTATTTTGTGCTCGCCTTGCGTGCCCGGATTGAACATTTGTAGGTTATGTTTAAGACAAAACTCGATACCTTGGTAGTAACAGAGCTCAAAATGCAAATTATTAACTTGTTTAGTGCAGCCCCAATACCTTCCATATAATTGATAATCATCATAAAAGAATAACGCACAAGCAATATCTTCTTGTTCATGGCTAGCAATAACTAGTAACACATTATCGGATTTTTTAGATATTACTTGCTTAAAAAACTCAATGTTTAAGTGAGGCTGGTGGCCACGCTTTAAATAAGTAAGTTGATAAGTTAAATAAAAAAAATCGAGATCTTTTGATGTAATTTCATTTTTTTTTAGTAAACGTATATCAATACCTTGCTCAATAATAGACAACCTTTCTTTACGTGTATTCTTTCTTTTACGTGAAGAGAATGTATTGATAAAATCATCAAAAGTCTTGTAATCTCGGTTAAACCAATGAAATTGTACCGTATTACGTTGGTAAACATCGTCTGGTAATTCTGTTGTTACTTTATCGCAGTATAAAATGTGCCAGCTATTAATGTCTTCTTCGTGGCAATGCTCTATTAATGGCGTAAAGAAATCGCTTATTTGGTGAGTTGAAGTAAGTAACTTATCGCTAGTAACAGGGGTAAAAGGAATTGTCGCTACCAGTTTAGGATAGTAATCTAGGTTATAACGTTTAAAAGCTTCAGCCCAATCCCAATCAAAAACGTATTCACCCCAAGAGTGGTTTTTTAAATACATTGGCATAATAGCAGCTAGATCATTGCTCGTTGTTGAAACTAAATGATGAGGCTGCCAACCTTGTGTGCTATTAACACATTGACTTTCTTCAAGTGCATTAAAAAAATCATAATCAAGAAAAGGGCAAGATGAACTATTTAATTTTTGCCAATGTTCTGGGCTGATTTTATTTATATTATTAATAAAGTTTATTTTCATCTTACCATTGTACAGCTGACTAATTTTTAGTTGCTAGTTATTTATATAACTATTTTGTGAATGAATATGTATTTATTGTCATTTTTAGTATAAGTAAATTGAAAAAAGTATAAATTATTGCAGTAATATCAGTTGTTTAAAGTATATTATGTGCATCTTAGGTTTTCTTTACGAATATTGCTTGAGACTAACCTTTATAATTATTGAATAATCCCTTTTATATTGCTTTGGCAATACATAATCTTCAGCTATTTACTTTATCTCTTTCACTACCTTTTTTTATTGGTTTTCTATTGACGATATATTTACATTCATGAAGTCTCTTATATGGCCTTTATTATTAGTTTAGATAGATATTTAAAGAAGTGTATATTAATAAAGCTTACACTTCTTTTATTTTTATTATTGTTTTTATGTTTAATTATGGGTAAAGTGTAAGCAAATGAAATACAATAATGAAGGTTAGAACAGTTAATGAAAGATTTAAAACGTCGTGATTTTCTCAAAACTGCAGCACAATCTGTTGCTATTTTAGGCTCTACTGCAGTTATTTCTGCCTGTGCGGCAGACGCGAGTCAATTATCATCACCAAAAGCACAAGGTAAATCTGTAATAGGTTTAGTTACGCCTAAAATGGATGTTGTTCGAGTTGGTTTTATTGGTATTGGTCAACGAGGTGCTGGCCACGTTAAACATTATTGTCATTTAGATGGTGTTGAAATTAAAGCTATCTGTGATACCGATCCTGTTGTCATTGGTCCTTCTGTTGATTATGTAACTCAACAAGGTTTTAAAGCACCTGATGTTTATACTGGATCTAAGTATAGCTACCGCGAACTACTTGCTCGAAATGATATTGATATTGTTATTATTTCAACACCATGGGAATGGCACACACCTATGTCTGTTGAAACGATGGAAAGCGGTAAGCATGCTTTTGTTGAAGTACCTGCAGCAACCAGTTTAGAAGAATGTTGGCAATTAGTTAATACCGCCGAGCGTACACAAAAAAACTGTATGATGATGGAAAATGTTAACTATGGCCGAGAAGAGCTGATGGTCTTGAACATGGTTCGCCAAGGTGTTTTTGGCGATTTACTCCATGGTGAAGCAGCCTATATTCACGATCTACGTTGGCAAATGAAAGAAATAGATCGCAAAACAGGATCTTGGCGTACACTTTGGCATACAACTCATAATGGTAATTTGTACCCAACACACGGTTTAGGTCCTGTATCTCAATATATGAATATTAATCGTGGTGATAGGTTTGATTATGTTACTTCTGTTAGCTCTCCTGCACTTGGTCGTGCTGCTTATGCCCAACGAGAATTTCCAAAAGATCATGCGCGTAATAAATTAAATTTTATTGCTGGGGACATGAACACCAGCATCATAAAAACAGTAAAAGGCCGTACTATCATGGTACAGCACGATACAACAAGTCCTCGTCCTTATACACGTCATAATTTGATTCAAGGTACCAATGGTACTTTTGGTGGTTTCCCTGATCGTATTGCCTTAGAAAAACCGCCTGAAGCTATTGCTGCTATTTATGAAAAAGAATATCAAGACAATTTAGCCAAATGGAAAGCTGGAGGTAAAAAAGGCGAAGAGCCGACTAAAGCAAGCTTCCATCATTGGGATAAAGATATGAGTAAATGGTATGAGTCATATGAGCACCCTCTATATGTTCGTATGGGAGCGGAAGCTAAACGAAATGGTGGTCATGGAGGTATGGATTTCTTAATGATGTATCGTATTGTTTATTGTTTACGTAATGGTGAGCCTTTAGATCAAGATGTGTATGACGCAGCGGCATGGTCATCTATTTTTCCACAAAGCATGGCTTCTGTTGCCGATCGTAGCAACAGTAAAGATATACCTGATTTTACTCGTGGTATGTGGAAAGTAGCTAAACCGTTAGGTATTGTCAGCTAAATTATGACCTAATAGATATTTACGTGCTTTTACTTTTTATTGAAGGTGATCTCTTCGCTCTTTAATAGAAATAAAAGCACTTTTTTTAATGTACAAAAAAAGTAAATAAAACCAAATTGAAAGCAGTGTTAATCACCTTATTGATTACTTACCTTAAGAAAAGTTACCATTTGATTCACACTTAGTAAACTCACTTAATTTAGTGGTGGAAATAGCTATTTCCTACCCATTTTCAGGAAAATAAAACGATATTATGTCAGCTATAAACAACATAGCCTATGGTTTGGATATTGGAGGGACCAAAATTGAAATTGGACTTTTCGATCATGAAATGAAAATGATTGATAGTTGGCGAGTGCCAACGCCAACTGAAAATTATCATGAATTTCTTTATACAATTACAACATTGATTAATGAAGCAGATAAACGTACAGGTCAACAAGGTAGTATTGGTATTGGGATGCCTGGTATTATCGATAAAAATAAACGGGTTAAATCAGCGAACATCCGTTGTGCAACAGGTAAGTTAATTGTAGAAGATTTAGAGAATATTTTAGGACGAAATGTCGCTGTTGCTAATGATTGTCGATTATTTGCATTGTCAGAAAGTAATCAAGGAGCAGGTCGTAATTTGCCTATTGTTTATGGGGCAATTATTGGCACTGGTGCTGGAGGCGGTTTATGCATCGATGGTGAGTTGTATAAAAGTACAAATAATACTGCTGGTGAGTATGGACATTTACCGGCATCAGGTGCTTTGTTAAATAAATATAATATAAAACCACGACAATGTGGTTGTGGCTTAATTGGCTGCAGTGAAACTTATATTGCAGGCCCAGGGTTAGGTTGGTTGTATCAACATTTTGGTAGCGATAGTAATAGCACGACTCAGTTTGTCACTGATTTACGTGATAATAATCCAATAGCGATTAAAACATTTGATTGTTATATGGAGTTTTTAGGTTCAGCATTCAGCACGTTAGTTTTATCTTATGATCCAGATATGATCGTTGTTGGCGGTGGTTTGTCTAAAATCGATGAGATCATTGAGGGGCTTCCAGCTGCGATTAATAAACATTTATTTACAGGGATCGAATCTCCTATTATTTCACGCGCTGTTTTTGGCGATTCTAGTGGTGTACGTGGTGCTGCTATTTTAGGAAAAAACCATGAGTTTGAAAAATAAGCATTATGACACTTGTCGCTGTTTTATCGACCCTATTAATTAATATTTTATTGAAGGTATTGAAATGACTAATAAACGTTTACATGTAGAAAAATATTTTGATGGTGAAAATTTTATTGAAAATAAAGTCTTTACACTTTCAAAAGGAAAAATTGTAGCAATTGATAACGACATATCAAAAAGTGATGAGGTCCTGTCGGGTCTGGTGGTTCCTGGTTTCATTGACTTGCAGGTTAATGGTGGGGGAGGCGTTTTATTGAATAGCACGCCAACAGCCGCTGGCATTGAAAAAATAATGCAGGCTCATATAAAGTTTGGCACAACAGCAATGTTACCGACATTAATTACTGACAAAGTATCGGTAATGCAGCAAGCAGCAGATGCTATTGCTGAAGCTATTAATAATAATGTGATAGGAATTATCGGTATACACTTTGAAGGTCCGCATTTGTCAGTTGCTAAAAAAGGTGCTCACAGTGAGGAATATATTAGAAAAATCACTGATGAAGAATGGCAAGTATTGAGCCGTAAAGACATAGGGCAAATATTAGTCACTTTAGCTCCTGAAAATGTTTCCGTTGAAGATATTAAACGTATGGTTGATATGGGAATTAAAGTTTGTCTGGGTCATACTAATGCTGACTTTGAAACTGCGCAAAAAGCCATTGATGCTGGTGCTGACGGTTTTACTCACTTATTTAATGCTATGTCTCCATTACAAGGAAGAGAGCCAGGAGTCGTGGGCTCTGCACTGCTTAATGATAAGGCCAGTTGTGGCTTAATCGTCGATGGTCATCATGTTGATTTTGCATCATGTCTATTAGCTATTAAAACGAAACCTCAAGGTAAACTATTTCTTGTTACTGATGCTATGCCCCCTCTAGGTACCGATGATAAAGAGTTTATGTTATTTGACCGGAAAGTTATTCTTGACGGAGGTAAGTTAACTTCACCAACTGGTGGGCTTGCGGGTTCAGTTTTAGATATGGCTACTGCGATAAAAAACACTCATCAAATTCTTAATATAGAGTTAGGTGAAGCAATTAATATGGCTACCGCTTACCCTGCAAATTATGTAAATCAACAATCTATCAGAGGTCGATTATTTGAAGGTTGTCAGGCTGATTTTGTTGTTTTGAGCAATTCTTTGTCAGTTGAACAAACATGGATTTCAGGCAAGCAAGTATACTAATTTAATTCGCTCATCTAGCACCAATCGGATACTCATTAAGCTTACTAAAGCAAGAATGATTGGTGATCATGTTTAAGAAAGTAATTATTGAGCATGATGAAGCAACTTAAAAGCAATTAAGCACAACATATATAGTCCTTCTGTGCATTATTAATAGTAAGAACTGGCTTATTTTTCTAAAGATAATAAGCCAGTAACTCTGTTGGTAATTTCGAGATCAAGCCATTAAAACCGTGATGATGAGAATATTTTGTTTGAGATTTCCACCTTAATTTATCATTTATCATTTATCATTTATCGTTTCGGCTATAAATTTTCTCAATAGCAATTAACAACATTTCACCATTGATTTAGTGTCCTTGTTTAACGTTCTAACGAAGTATTTAGTTACCTAGGAAGGTTTTGCATGTTTATATTATTTTTCATTTCTACGCATATACTGATGCACCTCCTTACTATTGCTTTCTTACCTGTTTTTTTTGTTGTATTCAATTTCAAATGTTTTCATGGTCTTTCAAAGTGTTTTTTTTTGTGTAACAATGAAATTAATACAACTTGATAAGGTAAATCAATATGGATGCTACTAATCATTCAAATATACGACAAAGTGTTAGTGTGATACCAATGTTCATTATAGGAACGTTATTCTTTGTTTTTGGCTTTGTTACATGGTTAAACGGCTCTTTAATTCCGTTTTTAAAAATTGCTTGTGAGCTAAATCATATGGAGGCTTACTTTGTTACCATGGCTTTTTATATCGCTTACACCGTAATGGCATTACCCATGGCTTTTGTATTGAAGCGTACTGGTTATAAAAATGGCATGATGTTAGGTTTATTAGTGATGGCAATTGGTTCACTAATATTTATTCCTGCAGCTAATGAACGCATGTTTAGCATATTCTTATTTGGTTTGTTTATGTTGGGTACAGGACTAACTATTTTACAAACAGCTGCTAACCCTTACATTGTACTTTTAGGACCAGAGGAGTCGGCTGCGGTTAGAATTAGTATTATGGGCTTGCTAAATAAAGGTGCGGGTGTTGTTGCACCGATTATTTTTACCGCTTTTATTTTAGGTAATATGGGGCAATTTGATGAAAACCAATTAGCAGCACTCAATGATATTGAGCGCAATATTCAATTAAATGAGCTTGCCCAGCGATTAGCAGACCCTTATTTGATTATGGCAGCAACGCTTATTGTATTAGCTATTTTTATCAAACTATCACCTTTGCCTGCAATGAATTCAACAGAAAAAAAACAAGATGGCAAACAAGACAATGATAATGATTCTATCTTTGCTTATCCGCAACTTATTTTAGGTGTTGTTACATTATTTTTATATGTCGGTGTTGAAGTTATCGCTGGTGATACTATCGGTTTATTTGGTCAAGAACTTGGTGTTGAAAATTTTGGTCAACTTACCTCATATACCATGGCATTTATGGTACTCGCTTACATTGTTGGTATGTTCAGTATTCCTCGATTTATAAAACAGGAATCAGCTCTAATGCTGTCAGCCGTATTAGGTTTGCTACTCACTTTTCTCATTATGATTACACCAAAAGATAGTGCAGTTGTTTGGTCTAGTTTAATTTTTTGGCAAGAAGTAGGTTATTTGCCTGATGTAGTTTTATATGTTGCTTTGCTCGGTTTTGCTAATGCATTAGTTTGGCCGGCAGTCTGGCCAATGGCTTTAAGTGGTTTAGGTAAGCATATAGAAACAGGCTCAGCTCTATTGATTATGGGGATTTCGGGGGGAGCAATATTACCTTTGGCTTATGGTGCTTTAACTGAAGCGACGAGTAATTCCCAAAGTTCATATATGGTAATGCTGCCTTGTTATTTATTTATTTTATTTTATGCATTGAAAGGGCATAAGGTTCGTCATTGGAATAAGCAATCTTTATAAAGTTGAGCTACTCATTAATAGTGATTGAAGTTGAGGTGTGGAATGCAAGCTGAAAATAAGTCCGTAGATAGAATATTATCAATAGATATATTTCGTGGGTTAACAATGTTTTTGCTGCTTGGTGAGTTTGTTAATATATACAATTACTTCACCCCTGAAGTTTTTGGTAATGACCTCGTCACTGCAATTAATATCCAATTTCATCATCATCCATGGCATGGCTTACGTTTCTGGGATCTTATTCAGCCTTACTTTATGTTTATTGTTGGTCTTTCTCTGCCTTATGCGATTCAAAGCCGTATAAAGAAGGGAGATACAAGTCAGAGAATTGCAAGGCATACTCATCAGCGAGCGTTAACACTCGTTGTGATGGGATGGGTACTGTATTGCATACCTTCAGGTGAAATTACTTTCTATTTTCAAAATGTGTTAGTACAAATTGGTGGGGCATATTCTATAGCCTACCTTGTTTTAAATCGCTCTATTAGGTTCCAAGTGCTTTTTTCTATAAGTCTTTTATTACTGACTGAAGCTTTATATCGATTTTTTTCTGTTGAAGGATATAACCATGCTTTTGTGATGAATCAAAATTTTGGGTCATGGTTAGATCAACTTTATGGTGGTGACTCTAATGGTGGTTGGGTGTCTTTTAATATGATACCTACTTCTGCTCATACTGTTTGGGGAGTGGTCATTGGTAAGTTATTGATGGAAGATAAATCCGCTACTAATAAGCTTATAAAGATGATTGTTATTGGAGGTGCGCTTGTAATATTAGGGTATTTATTAAATCCAATTACGCCTATTATCAAACGAATAGCAACGTCTTCGTTCGTTATCGTAAGTGGGGGGTGGTCAATACTAACATTGGCTTTTTTATACTGGATTGTTGATATTAAAAAGTTTAACAAGCGATGGCCGCTGTTCTTTGGCGTTGTGAGTATGAATTCTATTTTTATTTATCTTTTTGCACATGTAGGTGGGGCGGATCTTATTGAGAGTATACTGCATCCATTTACTTACGCATTATTTTCTTGGACAGGTCAGTTTACTACCGAGGTGCTTACGAGTGCATTAGTATGGGCTGTACTTTGGGGGATCTGTTACTGGATGTATATCAAAAGGTTATTTATCAAAATTTAAATACAGCTAAAAATAGAATAGCAACGAATTGTTAGTTTTATAAAGAGTGGTGAATATTAACCGTCGATACTTCATGAAAATCCACTTTCGTAACTGCTGTTAGTGTTGTAAGGGTAACTGATTGCGTAAATCATGATTTAATTTTTATTCTAAGGCAGAATAAGTTGTACCAAGTTCATGCGTCTACAGCAGAGCTGTATTTTCTGAACATAAAATGTATAACTGGAGTAGGGGTCTTATTACTGGCTTTGCTATTGATTTATTATTCTAAATTAATGGCAAAGCCATATCATTTCGTTAATTCAATTACCGCAAGTTTTCTGCTTCATTACTTAATCTATATCACATAATAATAGTCACTGACTTATTATTACGAATATTTATCTTTGATTGCTTTCATTACCTTTCTTATTGTGCATATTCATGCTTGACAGTGGTTTCATTTTACTTCAGTATTGTTTTTGTAAGCTTTGATGTTGATTTCGTTTTGCTTCGGTGTTAGGGCGGAATTAACATTAAGTGAACTATAAAAAAAACATAATAGTAGGGAAGGTACACGTCATGAAAAATAAAAAAGAAAATCAATTTACTAAAACAACGCTGTCTATAGCTGTCGCAGCAATACTTGCGACAGCTAATGTTAGTGCACAAGAAACTGCAGATGAAGAATCTGAAGTTATTGTTGTTACCGGTGTAAGAAGTAGTTTAGCTGAATCACTGGCTAATAAAAAAGATGCAAATTCACTTGTTGATTCAATTGCTGCGGAAGAATTAGGTCGTTTTCCTGATGATAACGTAGCTGATTCTTTATCGCATATTCCAGGTATTACGGTTAGTAGAACAAGAGGTGGGGAAGCTCAATATGTTAATATTCGAGGTTTAGGCCCTGAGTTTACTATCGTTACTTTAAATAACCGTATTCTGGCAACAGATGATGGAGGCAGAAACTTTGCTTTTGATGTTATCCCATCTGAAATGATAAGTGGTGCCGATGTATGGAAGACAGTTCAAGGTAAGAACCTTGAAGGTAGTATTGGTGGCGCTGTTAACCTTAAGTCAGCACGACCGTTTACTAACCCAGGCATGCATGGTGCGGTATCTATTACTGGAGATTATAACGATTTTTCAGAAGAGATTGGTAAAAAATTTAATGGCGTGTTCAGTAATACCAACGATGATGAAACCTTTGGCTTTATTGTTGGCTTCAGTTCGTCTTCAGGCACAGAAAGATCTGATGATATGTTTGATAATTATATTTTCGGTGTTAACGATGGTATTGAATACGATGTTAATGAAGATGGTGTTATTACAGAAAATGAACAAAATTTGGTTATGCCAGGCTCCTATGGCATAGGTGCATATGAAACTGACTTTAAACGTAATGGTATTACTTCTACTCTACAATGGCGACCAACCGATCGTTTATCGTTAACAGCTGATATTTTAATTACAAAGTTAGAAGCTGATAAAACGGGTTTTGCTCAATCATTTTATATGGTTGATGAGAGTGAAGCACAAGATCGCTTATCTAATATCACATTAGATGGCAATGTAGTAACAGGGATGGATATTGCTGATGTAACCATGGAAGTCGTTACATTAGATGAGCATCGTACCGTAGATACTAGTATGTATGCGTTAAATGCAGAATACCTGTTAACAGATGAATTGACGATAAAAGCCGATGTATATCGTTCAAACTCCTCTCGTGATTCAGGTGGTAAAAATACATTCGTGGTAGCGGGTTCACCAGGGGCTCATTCAGGACGATATCAATTAAATGAAGGAGGACTACCAGATTATATTCCAAATTGGACAGAAGGTCGTACTTCTGATGATTTTGGTAATGACGACTTTTCTCCACATTGGGCTGCTCGTGACGGTAGTGACATTGAAGATACCGTAACTGGTTATACTATGGATGCTGAATGGGAACTCGATGGTGAGTACCTGACTAGTGTTGATTTTGGTGCAGCTTACACCAGCAGAAATAAAACTAACACAGCATATAATAACTATGAAACAGGTGCTTGTAACTATTGTGGTTATCCTTTCACATTTGGTGAGGTAGGGGCTGATGTAGTACGAGATTTTCCTTTTGATAATTTTTTTGAAGGTGACAGTGCTGATATACCACGCTCTTTCCCTATTTTTAGTATCCCTGATTATGCTGCTGGTTTAGCTGCATCTGACGGTCAAACGATTACTGATTATGCTGGTAACACACGAACCTTTGGTGAGAATGAATCTGCATTATGGGAGCCAGTAATTAATCCTGTAAATTCATATGATATTGAAGAAAACACAACCGCAGCTTACTTCCAAGCTAACTTTGAAGGCGAAGGTTGGTTTGGTAATGTTGGTGTTAGGTATATAAGTACTGATGTATCAGCGGGTTATTCATATAACGAAATATTATCTATTCAAATCGTGGATCCAAATGCAGCTAACCCTTCATGGGATGTTGAGTATTCAGATAGTGCAGCTCAATTAGCTAAAGGTGATTATAGTAAATTATTGCCAGCTGCCAACTTTGGTATCTACCTTCAAGAAGACTTACTGTTGAGGCTTGGTGCTGGGCAATCATTGTCTCGTCCAACACTGGATCAAATGGCTCCACTTACTACTGATAATGCGCAATCAGGTCTATTTACAATGGACATAAGTGGTAATGCTAATATAGAACCTGTTTTTGCTGATCAGTTTGATATCGCGATCGAGTGGTACTTTGCCGAAAATAGTTTATTGAGTGCATCAGCATTTAGAAAAGATTTAGATGGTTTTATTACATCAAATACGACCAATGTCACAATCGCAGGTGAATCTTTTACTGTTACACAGCCAATTAATGGTGATTCAGCAGAAGTGGAAGGGATTGAGATAGCAATACAAAAATTCTTCGAGAATGGTTTTGGTGTTACCGCAAGTTATGCGTACACTGATTCGAGTACTATTGTTAACGGTGAAAAAGCGGGTCCATTAACGGGTGTTGCTGATACGTCTTATTCATTATCATTAATTTATGAAAAAGACAAAATTAGTACACAAATTGCACTAGATTATACGGGTGATTATGTTGTTGACCCTTATAGTCCATTAGGTGATGATTATCAAACGACTGGAGAAGCCGTTTCTATGGTAACTGCATCGTTTAATTATAACCTAAGTGACAATGCTCAATTGTTCCTTGAAGGTAATAACCTGTTAAATGAGCAAAATCGCACTTTCCAAGGTCGTAGTGATTTACCAGGTTCAATTCAAATTTATGGCCGTACCATTAAATTTGGCGCTCGTTATACGTTTTAGTGGGCATAGCTTCAAAGCGTGATGTGCGCTTTGAAGCTAACCAACCTCAACTCAATTTTCAAGAATAAACTTATTAAAGCTTACATTAGTTGAACTGAGTTTAAATAAATTGAGTTGAGGTTAACTATTAATAGCGAAGTAAGTGGGGAACAACAAATGCCAAAAGCTATTAAAGATATAGTGATTCTTGGTGGCGGTGCCGCGGGGTGGATAAGTGCAGGGGTATTAGCAAATAAACTTAGTCCATCATCGACAAGTAACACTATAACGCTTATTGAATCAAAAGCGGTTGGCACCATAGGCGTAGGTGAAGGCACATGGCCAACTATGCGGGCAACCTTGAAGAAAATAGGGATAAGTGAAAACGATCTTATTACCCAATGTGATGCTACATTTAAGCAAGCTAGCAAATTTGTTTCTTGGACAAATAATTCAAACCAAGATTTCTATTACCACCCATTTAACACACCAAAAGCTTACCCCCACATTAATTTAGCTCCTTACTGGCAGTCAGAAAAGTGGAGTGAAAAATCATTTTCATCTACTGTAAGCTGTCAAGAGGCTGTATGTGAGCATGGACTCGCGCCAAAAACATTAAATACAGCCGAATACAAAGATATAGCCAATTATGGTTATCACCTCGATGCAAAAAAATTCTGTGCTTTGCTAAAAAAACACTGTACTGAAAATTTGAACGTTCGGTATATTCAAGATGATATGAAAGACGTTATTAAAGATAATACGGGTAATATTCAAAGTTTACTGTGTTATGAGTCAGGTGAAATTAAAGGTGATTTTTTTGTTGATTGTAGTGGTTTCAATAGCCTTTTACTGGGTAAAGCTATGGATGTTGATTTTGTAGATAAAAGTAATCAAATATTTTGTGATAGTGCCTTAGTGTTACAAAAACCTTATTCTGATCCAGATAGTCCTATTCCTTGTTATACGCAATCTACTGCTCAAGAAAGTGGTTGGATTTGGGATATCGGTTTATCTAATAGACGTGGTATTGGTTATGTATTTTCTAGCCACCATACAACGGACTATATAGCAGAAAAAACGTTAAACCATTATTTAGGTGAGCAGTCTGAAAAATTAACACCAAGAAAAATTACGTTTAAAACCGGACACAGAGAAATTTTTTGGAAAAAAAATTGTGTTGCCATAGGTCTAGCTGCGGGCTTTATTGAGCCATTAGAAGCTTCAGCATTAATGTTTATTGAAACATCGGCAGCAATGTTAGCGGATCAATTTCCTGCAAATAATAATGCAATAAAAAATACGGCTCAACGTTTTAACAACGCATTTATTGAACGCTGGAACGGCGTGATCGACTTTATAAAATTACATTATGTATTAAGTAAAAGGGATGAACCTTTTTGGGTTGATAATCGCGATCCAAACTCTATGTCAACATCACTTAAAAATCGGCTTGAAGCGTGGCAATATGAAGCACCGTCTGACTATGATTTCCCAAGTCAATTTGACGTTTTTCGCGCAGCGAGCTATCAATATGTACTATATGGTATGGGCTTTCATACTGATTTCTCGAATAGTGGTCATTTGTATAATGAGAAAAGTAGAGCAGATAAAGTGATAGCAATGAAAATGAAAGAACAATACAATTTATGTGCTAATTTACCTCAACATCGCGCATTGATTAACCGCATTAAGCAATATGGATTTTCAAGGATTTAAGATGAACACATCTATCGAAAAGTTAACTATTGAAGTACATGGTGATTTTAAAAAAATAAAAAACCATCACTTTCCTCATGTTCAATCTGAACAATTAGTACCGATTAATATGCATGAATTCCCTGCTGCAAGTAGTTGTTTTCCATTATTCTTTATAAAAAATAAAAATAATGGTCAATTGTTTTCTATTGCATTGTTTGGTTTGATACAAAATGAAAATTTGTATTATTCCCCCCAAGAGTGGCAAGCTTCTTATGTTCCTTTAGCGATGAGAACTTGGCCTTTCTCATTAGTTGCTACTGATCCAGAGAAAAAAAAGTGGCATGTAGCAGCGGATACAACAAGTGATTACTTAAGTGAAACTAAAGGCGATTCATTATTCACATTAGGTAAACCGAGCGAACTATTTAATACCATCACGAAAGAATTAGTTAGTAATTCACAACAAAAAGCAGCAACGGTGAGTTTTATTGACTTTATTACGCAGCAAAACTTGATTAAAGCGATAAAATTTGAGTTTGTCTTTGCTACAGGTGAAAAACATCAGGCAGGAGGTATATATGCGATTAATGAAGATGTATTGAATAACCTTCAACCAGAACAAGTACAAGAGCTGTATAAAAGAGATTACTTTAAAGCTATTTATTGTATGTTAAGTTCGCAGCATAATTTATATGATTTAATTAAACGTTCACAGGCTAAAAGCAGTGATAAATCGGTTGTGAGCTTAAATATTATTAGTGATTAATCGATATCACTTTTCTCATTCACGATAATAAGTTAGGCTATTTTTTATCGTGAATATATACTTACTACCATAGTTAATACTTTGCACATATAAAACACCTCTTCTTTTAAATTAATTACTTCGTAAATGATTTGAATCAGGTAGATAAGTTATTATCGTACTTATTTTAATCACAATTTAACTTATATTATTATTTTAAGATGTTTTATAAACGAGTTTCTTGGTTAAATGAGACACATCCGGAAAACGCAATACTTCTTACTATTTTATTAAAGCATAACCAAAACAATAATTTTGAAAAGTATCAAAATTATCCAACGTATAACTTTTTTACATTAATACACATATCCTTAATGAGTCGTGTTTTCAAACTGGCATAAATTTGGTTGTTATAAGGATTAATAATTGATGAAAAGAATAAAGCATATACCTAAGGGTTAATAGAAAATAAAGTAAAATCGATTTTTATTTTTTTTTATCTAAGTTTTGATCTTTAAATTACGAGGTTTTATCAATTCTGCAATTAGTTGCGGAGCAGGTGTTTTATAATGACAAAAATTAAACGAGATACTTCTGTAAAAAATGAATATCGGGTGAAGTGTCGTGGCATAGTTAATTTGTCCACTACAATATGGTAACAATACAAGTCCGATTATTGATGAGTTAGATGCAACAAGTTACGTTGATTTATCTGCAAACTACAGAATTAACGATAATATTGAATTAAGGTTTGGTATAAACAATATTCTTGATCAAGATCCACCATTAACTTCTATTGCAGGTTTTGGCGGTTCAGAAACATCTGGTCGAGGAAATACTTATCCACAAATCTACGATGCACAAGGTAGATATATCTTCACTGGTCTTAAAGCTAGCTTCTAAAATGAGTGATATACGCTGGTTTTTATAAAACCAGCGTATTATTAATTAAAGTCAATTTAATAGCTCTATTCATTATGCTTGTTCAAGTTTGTCTAAATATTTTATATAAAAAAAATGACTTTGGATAAGTAAAGTTAACAATATTGTATTGGTTATAATTATTCAATTACAGTTTCTATGCCAGAGTAATCCAAAGTGGTATATTATGCTGATGTGTTTTTGTATTATAGACTGATGAATATAAGTAAAATCAGCTTAGTATTAAACATTGATTTAGTTGTCTTAATTGTTTTTTATTTAGGCCGTAATCTTTTGAATTTTAAAATAATAATTATATAAAATTGGGATGAATAACATGAAAAAACCACAACTATTTTTACTAAAACCAGGCTATGGTAAAGCTGCTGATCAATTCTGTCCTGACTGTGCTTTGGTAATGGGATACTTTGATTATCAGCCGCAAATGCGTGAGCATGTTGATATTAAATTAATTGACTTCGATAGACCACGCCATGACTTGGTTAAACTACTTGGCGAAGATCTACAGAATAGTCCAGCTCTAATATTTTCTGAGGGTGAACGACCGCAGAATATTAACTTATCAGCAAAGACTAACAGAGCTTATATTAATGACGGACGAGCTATTTGTCAGTGGCTTGGAAAAACGTATGGCGGATTAGTACCGTCATAGAAAAGTTATTTTAAATAAGGTCTATGAATGCATGGATGTTATAAATAAATCACCATCGTAAGTTGTTAAGTGTTAATTCGCCTAACAATTGGGAAATTTTATGTTTAAATTATATATAGTTTTTGTACTGCTTTTAACTAGCCTGATGTCTATCGCTGCGCCTGTAGCTGAGACACAGCCGGAAGACTCAATACTCCTTACCGTTTTGTTAAAACATGACCAAAGCAATAGTTTTGAAGAGTATCAAAAAATTTTAGAAGAGCAGAAATTCTTTGATAAATTCCCGCCAGAAGGCGTAACTGTTGTAAGCTGGTATGTGATGATGGGAATTGGCCAGGTAGTTACATTAGAAGTACCTGCACACAAGCTTAGAGACGTTAACTTGGCAGTAGAGCAAAGCGCTTGGAAAGCCTTTACAGTTGAATTTTATCCAACTTATAACCTTTATCCTGTTTTTAAAGATAAGCTAAAGAATAAGGCTAAAGTGGCATATTAATGCTAAAGAGTTAACTCGTCACTTTAACAAACAATAAATGGTTGATTTTTGTAGTTGTATTATTCATTTAATCAACCATTTATTACTTCTTAATAAAATCTTATAGGATTGGAGTTTGCGTGAAAATTTTACAGTTTATTTTATTATTTACGTTATTATTCATTTCTTTTTATTCTTCGGCTTCAACAAGTAAGTTTGATTGTAAGTACCTCAATTATCATTTGGTGCTTGAGGCAAAAGGTTTTAAGCATATAATTCATGAGTTAAGTATCAACGGAGAAATTCTTATCACGGAATTGCTCGATGATAACTGGTTCATGGAGGAAATAAACTGTAAAAAATCAGGTTATGAAATTGTTGCTAGTCATATTCAATATAATGATCCTGTTAAACAGGTATTCAAACTAACTTATAGTGATAAACGTGGCTATAAAATCATAAAAAGTAAATAACAGCTCAAATAACTATGATCATTTTTTGTGTAGGCGCTATCAGTTGTTTGCGTTTGTAATTAACTAAAAATAGCTTTAGCTCTTATTCTGTTGGCGTGCAAGTTATCGTCATCATTATCCTTTATTGAATTCAATCACTCATTGCAAGCGTCTCTTTAGTCATATTTCCTTGTTAATCTTTCTGTTACTATTTTTAAATTTTAAACTTGTGTATCAATTTTGAATAAGTAGGGTTAACCATAAAGTGATTACGCATTTGACTATAATGCTGTTTTTCAAGCTTACCACCTGTAGCTTTTGTTAAAACTATACTCTGAAGGTAATCAGCCCTATCAAAGTCATCATTTAGGAATTCTATTTCCGTTGACACGAAACTCCTTAAGAGACTTAACCCCATAATAAACAAGGGCAAAAAATAGCAAACTGTTTTTTGCCCTTGTTTATTAGCTTGTTATGTTACTACTGGTACCAAACAGTTACCACAACTGTCGCTGGCATCCATGAACCGCCACTTTGAGTTTGAGTAATATTTTTTATTTCAATATCAGGATTTGATGCAAGCCAAAGGTTAATTTTTACTTCTAATCCACCATCTTGATTTCCAATAGGTTTCATCCAAAAGTTTAATTTTGGTTTTAATGATTTAGTAAATAGTTTAACTTTCATGATTGCAATAAACTCTACTTTTTTTAGTAATATAACGCCCCAAGAAGGGGATTTTATGAGTGTTTTTCAGCGAGTAAAATGCCCGCTGACTTGGCTTGTTATGTGTCATTATTCTATCAAACTCTTAGCCTAACAAATTAAGAATATAGCCATTTGAAAAATCTAGAAGTAAAGAAATTGAAAACCGTAAAAATGCACCCGTAAAGTAGCGCCTGAGGAAGAAAAAAGCCTGTTTCCTCGGGTGGATTAGATAATCCTAAAAATGCCATTGCCACAATAGTCAATCCAGCAGCGCAGACTGCTGCCACAGAGTCAGCCAGAGTGTTTTCTTTTTTATTTTCTTCCTTGGTCATTTATTTTCCGAGTGCAGTAACTTGTTATGTGTGTTGGCGATCATTAACTGCACAAATCATTATATTAAGCTCGCCTATAATTGCTTGTGGCGTTTTAGTATTTGTATTCTTAAATAGGATTTCATCCAACTCTGCTAGTAATTGTCTGGCATCTGACATTAGGTATTCTCCAGTCCCTGTAAAGCAAATTTCTTTCTGCTTCCCAGCGCCATTTATTTGCTCAAGATATCCTAACTGGCAGAGCTGTTTCACTGTTTTCGCGACCATCTGTCTCGTCACGTTCAAATTTCTTGCTATTTCTGAACCATAGTTCACACCGCATTCGAGAACACTGAGAAAAGAAAGGAGGGAGGGCGTTAGCGACTTATAACCCTTTTCTACTAGGCGCTGAGAGATATATTGGGTAATCACATCGTTTAGCCTTTGGGCACTTTGGATGAGCTGCAACGACTGAGATTCAACCATTGGAATTCCTTTATGTGTAAACCTAGTTGACATTTAAATCCTCACCACTTATGCTCTATGTCAACCAATTATACATAGGAGGGCCTATTATGTTAAGTTTAAAAAATATTATGCGTGCAAACGCTACTAGCTGTATAGTTTTTGGGATGCTCTTTGCTCTACAACCCATCCTAGTGGCAAATTACTTAGGTGGCGCGTCACCAGCCCCTCAATCATACATTCTGATTTTGGGCATTCTATTGATACTGAATGGCCTTCATCTGCTTTGGGCGTCAAGGGTTCCTCTGCCACAAAAAGAATTGATATTGTATTTTTCAACAGGCGATTATATTTGGGTAATAGGATCAGTAGGGCTAATTATCTCAGGAGTATGGATTACGACCATCGGTGGGGTTTTGGTAGCTAGCGCTGTTGCTGTCATGGTTGGTCTTTTCGGGATTCTACAAATGACGAGCAGAAAAGCGATGGGGCACTGCTAGACATAATTAAGTGGGAAGGAATAACGAGCTTGTAGAATAACTCGTTTTCATATTATTTATTAATCAAAATACTCTAACCGGATTGTTTTTTTTAACAATCAAAAACGTTTACGTTTTGGCGATTTTATTCTTACATCGTTAACTTAACGAAATAGTGGATTAATGTCTGATAATTCAGTGTTATAACGATTTGTATTATGTGGAGTTGAGCTTTTAACCCTTAATGGCCCTATTAACAGGTTAAAAATAGAGGGCTAAAATGGAGCAAAGCGAACAGCTCGCTTTTTTAGCCCTGTTGAATTTCTTATTAGGTTTGAGACTCCTAACCTTTTAGAGATTGGCCTTTAATAGCACTTACTAAGATAGTTGGTAACTTATCTAGGGCTTTACCTGATATGTAACCATAAATGCATATAGGAGCAACAAATAAAATAAAAAAAAACTGAAATTACAACATCTATAGGTATTGGTTCATTAGAAAAGAATGAAAATAGCACCATGACTAAAAATAGTGTTGAAACTAACCCTCCTAAAATACGCATAATGGTACTGATTTTGATATTTGCTTCTATGTTATTTATAACTCCATTCTGAAAAGAAACCTAATACCTTGCTAAGAGGCAAATAATAGTTGGTTAAAATAAACGACGAAGAAGTAAAACCAACTGTTTTTTGTCCTGCTTTGATGACTTGTTAAGACAACATTCGATTCGCCTTTAGCCTATATCCAAAAGAGACAAAAATAAATAGAATTAGCCAGAAATTCATGGTTCCTCCACCTGATGATTGTTTTGCTTCTGGCTCAGGAACATTGATTTGCTCTTTGATTTGTATTTTTATCGTAGCTTCATTTGAAATAGCACCATCATTGTCTTTTACCGAATACGTAATAGTATCTTCGGTAGTAGAACTTCCTGTATGTGAATATTCAATAATCCCTTGAGAATTAATAATTAAAGTTCCATGTGCAGGCTCTTGAATCACTTCTATGGAATCAATTATTATTTGACCGTCGCTATCATCATCATTATTTAATGGTGTTAATTGCACAATTCCACCAATCAACACTTCAAAATAATCATCGACGCTTACAGGTGAGCTATTGTTAGCCAATACTCTTACATTAACACTATCAATGGCTTTGTATCCTTCATCATCTGTCACCAATAACGATACTTGTACATCGTTACTTTCAGCTTTATCTGGTAATGAAGGAGCTATGAAATTAGCGCGTGATTCCCCATGATTATTTATAGTCACAGTTTCATTGGCTGTACTCCACTTATAAATGACTATATTACCTAAAGGGTCGAAAGAATCAGATCCATTAAGGTTAACGACTTCGTGTTCATTTATTTCAATATCAACACCTGCATTTGCATAAGGAACACTATCATGTACCGCATTCACGGCTACTTCACCAGACAACAAAGGTGCCGACATTTGTTCACAGTGCTGCTCAAAGCTCGCTTTGAATGCTTTGGGCTGATCGTTTTCCCACACTAATTTGGTGACGTTGAAGCGGCCGTAATTTCTATTACACCCTCTGCCGTTACCTGAAATAGTTAGACCTGCAGCACCAGCATCTTGAAAAGGAAACCTTTCAGCATAGTCATACTCTCCAACTTGTAATTGTACTTCGTCAGGAGCAGCAAACTCAGCTGACCAATGTTCGCTGCCAGATATTGAAACAGAGATACCGTTGTCATAATTTTTCGACATTGTAATTGAGCTTGTTGAAAGATCATAAAACCAATCTTGATCAGCACCGATGTAGTCTCCAGCTTCACTGTCCATAGTAAAATATGTGCGAGGATCACTTTTACTCTTAGCATTAATGGTATGTTTAATAGACTCAGATTGCCCCAGATTATTGTTCACGGTTAGCTTTAAAACAATTTCTTCTCCACCAAGCTCGATGCCATTTAATACCTCGACCTCAGTGCTTTCGTTAACAACGCTAGCGATGTTGATTTTTGGACCACTTACCTGTTCCCAATAGTAACTTTCAATTTTACTTGCTTTAGAGACCGATTTTTCGCCTGTTATTACAAAACTATTTCCTTCAAGGACAGAAGTTGAATTGCTGGAAATAATAGGAAATGGTAGCGGATATGGGGTTTGAATATCCGAATTTATGCGTATGCTACCCGTTAGTTTTACTGAATTAGAATCACAATATTGGATAAAGTCCATTGCAAGTATTTGGGTATCACCGCTGTAATCCAACTCATAAATATAAAACTCACCTGCAATTGTATTACAAACTCTACCTGATGAGCCTACAGACATCCTTGGGTTTAAAGGCCCTCTAAAAGGGGCTCTTTCTGCTGATAGATAAACACCTCGTTCTAAATCTCGATCAATTGGAGGAATAAATAAAAAGTTAAACCCACTTGAATGGTTTATTGATATCTGACTTTCTCCAATGGAAACACTAAAGTCACCTGTTAATTCATGCTCTTGCCCAGAACCAATGAATTCTCCTTGGTCACTTTTTAAAGAAATATATGATTCTGCGTGAGTAAAACCTACAGTGAACATGATCATGATTGTTAATAACTTTTTCAAAAATAAATCCTTTGTATGATTTGTTGTCCTAAAAATAATTATAAAGGACAGTCACTCAAATTTTTATACTTTAAATATAAGGCATTAGGTTTTATTGCGTTACATTTAATTCAATAATTTGAGTTTTTATGATTTTACCCCGTTAAAATGGACACGTTTTTTCACGCTGCCTACGGTTCATATTCCACTGGCGAACAGTCTTTAATGGAATATACAGACTTTTCAATTATTGTTTTATAAGCGAGTGTCCTCGTTAATTTTAATACATTGCTGTTGCAGTGGGCAACTTTTGCAATCTTTTAAGTAACCACAGAGTCGCGTGTATTGTTGATTGTGACTTTTTACATTTGCATATAACACAAATTACTGCGGGCATGGCAACCATGACTCATGTGTCAAATAGTGTGATTAAAGCGTATTCTGAACTAGTGTGAGCACCTATGCCATATCATTTAATGTTTATAAATATTAATCCTGATGATTTTAGTCAAGATAAGCAAATAACTGTTCAATTTAAATTTGAAAGAGCAGGGCTCATTGAGCTGAGTATCCCCGTTAAGCACAATACCTATTAACAAGCTTGTAATAAAAGAGAACAAAGAGATTCTACAAGAATACTTATAGTAATGCGTTTTATTATAAGTATTCACCTAGCAAATTATTTCATAAGAAATTTTTAGTTTTTGATATCAATTTCATCACAAATAACAGTTGGCTTTTGCTCAGCTTTCCACAGGACTTGGCATTTCCAACTCTGATGCACGTGCGCAAGTTTTAAAGAGTTTCAAATCTTGAAAGTGGTTTGGTCACCATTAGCAATTGAAAAGCTAGAGACAACAGCTAAATTTATTGAAAGAATACCTTTTTACATAATTGAAAAAATCGTACTGTTAAATGTTTAATAGCACAGCAAGGAGATTTACATTGGATGCTGAATTGAAAAAATTAGGGATATATAGCTTAGTTCTTGTCGGTATTGCAGTTATTGCAACTAGCGCTATTTTCTTAGTTACCTATTACTTATGTGATAAAGATCAGTTAAGTAATGTTTTAGGTGTAATGGGAGCTATTGGTAGTATTCTTTCTGGTATAGCTGCAATTATTGCATCTGCAGCAGCTCTTATTGCTGTTAAATCTTGGCTTAAACAATTAAAAGTAGGGAAATATTTAACTTGTATTTGGGAGGCTAAGGTTGCATTGTCTAAGCTTGAGGTTAGATTTGGTCGTTGGCATGCTAAAAAATATGACAGTCGAGATAAAGGTGATGAAAATGTTGACCTGTTATATCAAGAGCTTGAAGATAGTTTTCTTGATTTATAAAATGCAAGCCACTTGTTGGGAAGTATTGTTACAAAAAAGAAAGGTGTACTGAAAGATGTATGTAAAGGCGCATGGGTTGTGGAAGCTCAAGCATTACAAAGGGAATGCGGGAAATTAAAAGAATATTTTGAAAGTCGTCCTAAACAAGATACTGCCAATATATTTTCATCCTCAATCGAATCAAGTAAGAGTTTGACAGATAATATTTTCATTTTATTCGACGAATTTTCAAAAAATATTGATGAGCTAGAAAAAAAATATAATTAGGTCTTCTGTTTGTAATTAATAGGGACAGTCGCTCAAACTTGAACAAGATAAACTTCTTAGTTAAGGTTTATAAGTGAGTGTCTTAGTTAATTTCTGATAAAACTAGAATTGATCCAGAGCAGAATACTAAGGATAACTTTAATTTTGACACCTAACCCCCTTGTTTAATTTCTTGTTAATTTTTCAATTTCTGCTCGAGTTCGTAAGGTAATTTCATCTTTTTATACAACCACTTTAAAACATAACTGTGATTTGAGTTAGTGTGCTTTGAAATAAAGTCCAATGATGTTACAGACAAACTATATGTCACCTTAAATTTTTCACTTGGGACTGTGCTGTGTGTAAAATCATTACCGCTAAATTTAGGATTATTATCTTTAAATATATTAATTAAATTCGGATGGATCTTTTTGTAACTTTCAAAAATATCAGGTACAGATAAAGAAAGCCTAATTTCAGATATAAGTTTATCTAATAAGAATAAATACCACGTATTAAATTTTATTCCTGATGAGTTGTAACGATTATCTGCGGAACCAAACTGTTCAATATCATTTAAAAAACAATCGATTGAAATTTGCTCAAATAATTTCTTAACCTCATGATCAATTTCAATATTATCATCAATATTTAACTCAAATGTTTTTAGGTTAGGAAAGTATTCAGAAGCTCTATCAAATAGAGGTTTAATTAGGTGATTTTTAGATTTTCTGACTGATTGACCATGAAGCAATAACATAGCTTTTAAATATTTCTCTATGGTTTGAGAAGCTGCCCAATAGAAAGCTCGTGGTAAACCATTTTGAGCTAAAAGCCGAGCGGTTAAATAGTCTTCATCGGCAGGAATAATAAATGATTCATAAATCACTTGGACTATTTTACTTTCCATGTAATCAAGATCAGAACATTTGAACAATTTTGTTTCAGGAATTTCATCACTAATTTTAAAACTATATATAAATTCCATAATATCCCTACATTAAACACTCGTTGAAAGTACAACCAGACTCACTGAAAAATTAACGTCGCCTAAAGCGGTGAGTGGCAAGAATTAAAAAATTAAAAAAGACACTCACTTAAATTTTTAACCAATATACCTAGAATTATGTTGTAAAGATAGCCACATTACCTAGCCTCAACCCTCATTTTTTAATGCCGTTGTGGATCAGCATAGAAGTACTTTTAGTTTGCTTACTTAACCTGAATTTTTACCGTATTTCAGGCAATATAAACCTCAGCAGAATTAATAGGGACAGTCGCTCAAACTTGAACAAGATAAGCTTTTTAACCCAGACTTATAAGTAAGTGTAGAGCTTTAGTTAACCTTGTTGGTCTAAGTATGGTTAATCACGACTATTTATTCAATTTCAGACATAAAAAAAGCCACTAAAAAGCGGCTTTAATTATCAAATTGGTGGGCTGGCGGCATCTGAATAGGGCTCTTAAGTTGTTGTTTTATTGTTCTTTTGTTCTTTGCCTCTTGGGTTGAACCCTTCTGTGAACCCCTTAAATTGAATTGTCATACTATTAATATTGTTTTTTAAAATCATTGTTATTATATATATTCTGGGTATTCAATATTATTTTCTTTTATTTCATTTTTTTGTTCGCGTATAGCTTTTGACTCTTGATATTCGCGAGCTTCTGCCGTTAAATAAAATTCAGCTTCTACATTTTTTTCTTTAACTACTCTTTCAATTTCTTTTAAATTTATATTAAAAAATTCTTTTCTATTATTTACTAAATTAAGCCTACGTTCTTCAAATTCGGTATGAAGTGCTTTTTCAAGTTCAGGGGCGTTCTCTGTGTATATCATTGCGTGAACATCGAACCTAAATGGAACGCTAGCATCTCCAAGTTCTTTTACTCTATCAAGAGGCTCTAACCTTCTTGTCATGCCTATTTTATAAACATCCTGACCAAATGAACCTATGTTAGAAATAACATATACGTGACCAACCTTTGTTTGTTCAGCCATTGATTTTGCACGTTCTGTTTTGCTATGAGCAGTTTCTAAGTCAGAAGTTAGTTTTGCTATATGTTCTTCAAGCTTTGATAGTTTTTCACCCGTAGATTTTTCAGCTTGTTTTTTTGCTTTTTCTAATAAACTTTGATATTTACCTTCTTCTTTAGCTGCTTCTGCTAGTTCTTTTTCAAGCTTAGCTTCTTCTCTTATTCTTTCTCTTATTTCAGCTTGCTCTTCTTTTTCTTGTTGTTTCCTTTCGTGGTATTCATGAGTTAATTTAAGTTCTTCAATTTTTAGCTCTAAATATATGTTACTAATAATAATAACATTTGATGTGTTTAGTTGATTGATAGCTTTAAAGGCTTTATTAATTCTTTCAATCATACGAGTGGCATTGTTCCATTTTACTTTGGCAATAGCAGAATCACATTCGTTATTAAAAGCTCTAGCAGTCATTTTTATATTTTTGTTTGTCATAGTGCGACCTTTAGCTTTGCTGCCTTCTACACTCCATTCAGTTGTACAGAAAACAGCTTTTTTATCGTTAACTAATTGCTTTTGCTTACCTTTATTTTTGGTTATTTCATCTTTATATTTTTCGGAATGTTCAAAATTAAAGCTTGGTTTATAAAAACCCAATTCAGCTAGTTCAATCGTTTCATCATAAATAGCAGCTTCTTTTTTTAACATTTCAAAGATTGTCTTTTTATCTCTATATGAACTTTTTATAAGTGTGATTTCATTTTTTTTATTTTCTATTTCAATATCCAGATCATTAATACAGCTTTCTCTATCAAATACATCTGAAAATTTGTCTTTAAATTCAGCTAGTTCTGTAGTTATGTCTTTGTTTTTGTTTGTTTCGTTGAGTAATTGTGTTTGTAGATTTAGTTTTTCTTGAGTTATTTCTTTTAAGTTATTTTGTGATTTATTCAACTTTGAATATAAGAATATTACTAATAGTGTAATAACTACTATAACTAGTATTTGAAGCTCGAACTGAGCAGATAACATAGATACCATCCTTGTATGATTATTTGTTAACTATACATTAACCTCTATAGTTTTTTAGGTGAACAATTAATTTGGCCTATTTTATTATTTTCAGGTTTTAAATATATATCACTATCTAAATACCAAACATTTTACCAAGTTTAATATTTGATAAATGATCATACTCCTGTTCAAGTTTATATAACTCTGTCTTAGCTTTATCAAACTTATCGTTGTGCAATCCTTTGGGCTTAGGCCACCACATAGAACATTCCATCAAGTTATATCTATCAGGCCAATCATAGCCCCATATTTGTATTCTTATCTTTCTTATCCTTCTGGCTAGCCTATCGAGTTTACTTTCACTTTGGCAACGGTAATGAATTTTTAAACACTCTCTGCAAGTGTAAGAATTTTTAGTTGCGTATAAATACTGTCTTTGTTTTACGCAATAAGGGCAAACAAAATAGAGTTTATTGCTGGCGCTGCGGTTGTCAGTTTGCAAGGGGACAGGTATTTTCTTGTTGTTGATTGTAAATAGCATCGCTTTAGGCCATTCACCAGCCGCGATTAATTCGAATTGACAATGTTCTTTGCTTTGTTTGATCCCTTCAAAAGTATAATTACCTAATTTAGCATCGAGTAACTTTTTAAAAGACTTTGCCGCTAATCGTTGGTAACTATCAGTATATGATCTCGTTTGGGTATGACTTGCATGAAAGCCTTTAGGCATGATTTGACCTTTGTATTTGTTTATTACGAAAAACAGGTATAAACCTTACAATTATGAACATTAAGCAAAGCACTTATTAGATACTAATCAAAAACTCCTATCCCTGAATATTTTTGAATAATCTTAGATTCAGAGTTATTTGTTGCTAAAACTGTAAAAGTTTCTCCTGTTTTTGTTTTAAATGACATTGTTACTCTCTTTTTTTTACCCATAAAATATAAAGGGATAGCCAAGATTAAACCTATAACAGTAATTGCTAAAAGTATAATTAGGAACATTCGCCCTCCAGTCATTTCATTTTGTTCAAAAGTAATTTTGCTTTTATCGATATCAGAAGGTAATTTAAACTTTTGCTTACCAACCTTAATAATATCTTTATTCCCCATGAATGATTTTGTTAGTGAAACTTTTTTTGCATCAAAAGAACTGGCGACTAATTCCATTTAAAATTTCCTTTTTTGTTAAATATACTTGAACTATATGTAAGCTATTTTATAGCTAAAAAACTACTTTTACAGCTATTTATAATACGCTTAGATATGACTGCCGAAAACTATCGCAATATAAACTATCATTAGCCAATCTTATTGATTTACTTCATACCCTCTCAAAAACATAAGAAGTTTAATATTTATCAAAAGTTACCTAAGTTAAAGAAGTATCGAAAGTTTAAGAAACTAAGTAACAGTAAGGCTTACAGCATGTTCTATTTTATTTGCTTAGCTGTTTTAGTAAACAAAACAGCATGGCTAACAATATTAATGATTTTAACTTTTCTAACTTCTTAAACTTTGCACTTTTTTTAGGGGGTGCGGTTAGCGTTTAAAGTTGTAATAAATTCTTTAGGATTTTTGATATACGGAATTGCTACTAAACCGCCAGCGGAATAAAGGTAAACGTCACCGTAGTTTTTTAAACGCCCCAAGCAAGTTGTCCTAAGCTCATAGTTATCAATATGTTCATACTCTAACGTATCTTCAACTTTAAGATTAAGCCCTCTTGTTACCGTAACTTTTTTATCATCAGCTTCAATTTTCACTGTGTATGGTTCTATTATTTTTCCAGCATCTTTTAGCGTATAAAGTATTGGTAGTATCAATAAACTATAAGCTAAATTGTTTACGTCACTTGTTCCCATAAAATAATCCCCAATTCTAGTAAAAATCTCATAGCTGAAATAAATTGCTGCTATTTTTATCAATATTTCTAGAAGTGTTTCAATAGCTCGTAAGTGAGTTTCTGATTTATAGACTGTCATAATTAACCTTTTTGTATTTGTCATTAAAGTGCTTTAGCTGTTTTATAATCCGTGCTTGTAAGACAATCATCTTCTGCCCAAGCAGACAATAAAATATAAACATGCTTATTTTTATCTGCTTTAGAAACTCGCCAGCGATCACCTTTTGAAAAATCATTACCTTCGTGTGCTTTTAAAACTGCGTGTACTTTGCTTAAGCTTATGCCTGTGTTCTGCCTCACACGCTCGGCTAACTCTGTTTTAGTGTTTATACCTTCTGTTATTGCTTCTGACACTGCTTCAATAATAAATTCATTCTTAGCTAACTTCTCATCGATAGATTTTTGTAATTGAAGTTTGGTTGCTCTTGCTTCGTCTACCTGTTCAACTGAGTTGAGTAGATCATAATAATCTTGTCCTTCTGTAGCACTGTAAGAGTAAGATATCTTTTTTACTACATCACCACGGCTTTTGAAGTTTTCAAAAATAACCGTTCGGTTAAAAGGATCATCACCAACAATATCTAGTGTATAAGCACAATCAATATCATCTACAATATCACTCGTTCCTGAAAAGATTACCTTACCGTCACCGTCACGGTGTTTATTAGTATGTGCAAGCATGATCACCGTTCCACCATTTGACACAAAAGCCCTTACAACTTTGCCAAATTCAGTACCTATTTTCTTATCCATTACATCAGTAAACTTTTTGAGCGTATCTAAAATAATGATTGTTCCGCTCGCTGTACCTTGACTAATAATTGTGTTCAGCATGGGTAAAAAATCATTTGAATCAAAATTATTATATGAAGGGGCTAACATATGAAAACCATTTTTTTCAGCAAGCTTTAGTTTGCACACCAAGCCTTTATGATTATCATCAGCATTGATATAAAAAACCTTACTACCTTCTATTTCTTGACGCTTAATCGCATCAATTAAAAGCCATAATGTCATCAGTGTTTTACCTGCGTTTGGTTTAGCATAAAAAGCGGTTGCTTGGCCTAGTATAGCCATTCTGCCAAGTACAAATTTATCTTCTAACATTTTACTTTCCATCTCTTTTGAACTGCCATTTAATGAAAATTGGGTAAGGTCAAACAAAGGCGCATTAGCGGCTAAATTGTCAAACTCTGCCATTGTATTAACTTGTTCATTAGCTGCCGCATATTCACGCTGGTTTGCTTTATTTATGCTTATACCTTCGTTGGTGTGTAAGGTGTTGCCTAAATCTTTTAATGCTGCTGTTCTGTCGTTTCGATACTCAAAAAATACCGCGAGATCGAACGCATCACCAAAGCAACAAGTTCCATCGGTCGATAAACTACCAACACCATGATCAATATCGCTGCCATGATGAGAAATCCATTTATTACCTTTAATAATTACGGCTGGCGTTTTGCTTTGGCTTAATGGGCTTAACCACCGACCAGATAATTTTGTATAACCGTACATTGAAAAACAAAGTTCTATACTGTGTGACTGATTAAAAGCATCAATAACAGAAACACCATTAGCAATAGACTTAGAACGGTTAACTATTGCTTGTTGTCGCTTTTGCTCAACGTCTTGTAATATCTTTTCGTTAGCCGTTCTTTTTGCTTTTAATTCACTTTTCCACGTTTCAGGGGCAAACTTTTCATTTGGGTTACCGCTGATTCTATGCTCGTAAACATCACCTTTATTAGGTAAGTAACAAGGCTGTGCGGCTCTCTCAGCGGCTTTATCTGGTGTTACATTTAACTTAGTGAGCTTATCGTTTAATATTGCTTGTAATAGCTCATATTCAACACCAGTAACGCCAATTGATAATGGTATAATTCCGCGGTATTTAGGCGTTTCTGTTTTATGGCTTCGGCTTGTATAGGTATAAATTAAACAATCATTTGCTATGCTGGATAACTTTTCTGTTAGCTCATTAATAGAAAGCTTTGTATCGTCAATATCACACCATAGCGCACTGTATAAACCGCTCTTTCTTTGTTCGGCATGTACTCGACTTTGCAAGCTAGAAAATATAGCCCACTGTGCTTTATCTTTATCAACGGCTTGCGGATTGGCTAATAGTGTTTCTATTTGTGCTAATCCTATTTCTGGAAAATTAGCGTGATAACATGCTTTGCCTATTTTTTCTGGATTGTTAGTGTAGTGCTTACCAAAACCGCTAATAAATGTATTAATGCTTTGCATGATAAACCCCTAGTACATTTTGCTTTTCACTCTCTATAACATCAAAAAACTTATTAATAATGTTAAGCGTTTTTTCGTCATCATGAAAAGCTTGTGTAAGTTCAACTTTAGCCCATTCAGCACAAACAAAATTCATAGATTTTATCTTAGTAAAATGGACGCCATCAAAAGCGGCACTTAGTAAATTAACGGCAGGGGAGAGCATATTTATATTTACCCAAGCCATGCCATTGTCATCAATACAAAAGCCGTTTTTAGCTTTACCGCCTGACGCTGAATATATATTAGTGGTTATCTTTCTCATTTTAACCACTCCTTGGAGTATGCTGTCGTGCTTGATTTCATGTTTTTATTGTTCATATAGCTAAGTTTTAATTTCTGATTTTTTTCTGTTAAATAAATATTCATGTTGTATACTCATTTAGATATTAGCGGTCGGTCGCCAAACTAAACCGCTAAATATGATTGAAATAATAAGTCGCTTTGGAATTACTTTAATTTCCCAGCGACTTTTTTATTGTTATAAATAATGATTTGCTCGGGTGACATAAATATAATATCTACGTTCTGTGGTGGCGTTGTTTTGGTGTAATAGCATTTAGCTAAGTCGTGTACTAATGTAAAATCCAAGCCGCTTTTAGTCAGCTTTGACACTATGCTGTGCAAATTGTGAATGCCGATATACCTAGCCATCCTAGTATTAAACTTATAGCCATTAGATATTAGTTTTAAAACATAGGCGATTTGAGTGTCGTAGCTTTCAGGTTCTGGCAATCCTAGCTCTAAACACTTGTCTTTATGGATGTTCATGATTAAAGCCCTCCTATATTGAATTTACGTTGTTCAACTAAGGATTTAACAAGGGCTTTTATTTCATCTGTTGGTATGCCTGCTATTAAGGCTTGTAATACAAGTTCGCATTCGGATTGAACAAAGCCAACGGATCTTCCGCCTAAATTTATAGCTGGCGGAAAAGTACCGTCCTGATTGCGGTTATATAATGTAGATTTTGAAAAACCTGTCATTTGTAAAACGGCAGGTCTGCGAATGATTCGTGGTGTGTTATTGCTGTTTGTATAAGTGTTGCTAGTCATAATTTATCTTCATTGTGTTTAAGAAGAGTCAATTATTGAGGAGTCTTTGAGATAGCGCATCTCAAAATAAAATTCTATTTTGAGTGGTTATTTAAGTTTTTCTATTCTTTTAATTTTTTTTAGCATTTCTGTTGCGTATTTTTTATGTAATTTTAATTGTTCTTCTATTTTCGTGACACATAAACCGTAATACGCTGCTGTATCTTCTTTCGCTATTTGAAGAGCCGTAGGATCTCCATGCTTTTTAGGGGTGTTTTTTAGTTCAATTTTATTGACGCTTTCTAGATACAATACACGAAGAGCTATCTCGCCCTTTAGTAGAGGACTATCATCCCTATTAAAAGGCTTTGGGGGTCTTAGTCCCCATTGAATATTACCCTTAAAAGCTGCGGCTAAAAAGGGCATTGCTTTCTGTGTTGGTATTTCTCCATTATCAAGTAATTCTTCAACTTGATATCGGTATATTTTCTTTTTATTTTTCCAGTTACTAGCAAGGACATTCCAATTATTAAAAATATCTTCAAAAGTCTCATTGTCTGCCATTATTTATAATCCTTTATGATTTATAAGTAATCATAAGCCCACAACTTTTAGGCCTTGATTAGATGTAGTTACCTTTCCTGTTTTAGCCTGCTCTATATGTTCAGACCACCAAGTCATTAATTTTTGTCTACGCTCTATATATTCAGCGCGGTTATAGGCTCGCCTTACTTCATTTTTATCAACATGCGCTAAAGCGGCTTCGATAACATCACCATCAAAACCTTGTTCGTTTAGTGTGGTACTAGCTAAAGCTCTCATACCATGAGCTACAAGTTTTTTATGAAAGCCCATACGCTTTAATGCTGCGTTGGCTGTTTGCTCGTTAGTATGCTTTCTCGGATCTCTATCAGCAGGGAATAAATACTCTCTATGACCGCTAATAGGTTTTAGCCGTTCGAGTAGTTCTAGTGTTTGATTTGTCAGTGGTATGCTGTGTTCACGTTTCTTTTTCATGCGTTCAGGAGGAATAACCCAAAGCTTATTGTCAAAATCAATTTCTGACCATTTAGCGCCAGCGGCTTCACTTGGTCTAACCATGGTATGTAGTTGCCATTCAATTAAACAGCGCGTTACTATTTTTATGCTGGCGTAACTAATTGCTTTCATTAACTCGGGTAATTGATCAGGGGTAAGGGTGGGCATGTTCTGTTTTATAGGTTTTTTAAATGCTGCTTTTATCCCTGTTAGTGGGCTAGCGTGAATAAGCCCTGTATTAACCGCATAATTCATTATTTCATTTAGGCGCTGAGTAAGTCGTTTAACTGTTTCAAGACTGCCTTTAGCGGCTATAGGCTTTATAACATCAATTGTTAATGGCGCGGTTATTTTACTTATAGGGTATTTACCCAATGTAGGGAAAATATGTAATTCTAACGATCGCCATAAGTCTTTAGCGTAATCAGGGCTGATTTCTGTTTTTTTAACTTGATACCAGTTAGCGGCTACTTGTTCAAAAGTGTTACTTAGTTTTTCTTGTTGTTGACGTGCTAATTCGCCTTTGTGTTCTTTAGGGTCAATATCTTTTGCTAGTAACTCAATAGCATTTTTTCTTAACTCTCTAGCTTCACTCAAACTAATACTTGGGTACATGCCAAAAACTAATTCTGTGCGCTTGTTAATAAATGGCTTTTTATACATGAATAACCAAGATTTAGAGCCGTTAGCTCTTACTTTTAACACTAAGCCAGCGCCATCAAATAGCTTGTAAGGCTTTTCTTTTGCTTTGGCCTGCTTTACTTCTGTATTTGTTAAAGGTTTAGTTATTTTAGCCATTTTAGGGGGTTCACTTTTGTTAATTAACTTTGAACCCCCTAACAGTACCCCTAAAATAATTGATTGGCAATAAGTTTTAAAAACCCTTAATAACCATGGGATAGGGCTGTAAGCCATTGTTTACTGAATTTCAGACATAAAAAAAGCCACTAAAAAGCGGCTTTAATTATCAAATTGGTGGAGCTGGCGGGATTTGAACCCGCGTCCGAAAAACCTACATCCTCGGTACTACATGCTTAGTCGATTATTTATTTAACCAATTAGACGCCAATCGACAGGCTTCGTCATGGTGAGCTTAATACTATTTCGCGGTTCAGCCTTAAGCATGCTTCCCTCGCTATTCTGTTTAATGTGACCATCGATCCTCTAAACAACAGAAGAATTTTTGAGGCGATGGCTAGCCTAAGCGGCTAGTGCGAACGTTTCGTCGTTAGCAATTATAGTTTTGCGGCTTTTTACGAGGCCAACCGCCCCTCGGCATGCACCTTGGGTTTCGTGAATCTCGTCGAATCCTGAATCAGCCCCAAGTTTTTTCTTTTTCTCTTTTTACTTTATAAACAAGTTCATTACAGGGAATGAGCTTCGCTTATAACCGAAGTATACAGCGCATTTGATAGATACACAACGTAACTAAATTTGAATTATGCTAAATATTGATTAATTTTGAATTGATTGCTTAGTCTTTGTTCAACTTAGCCGTTTTCATTTTAATATAGCTATTTAGATTTTATTCAAATTTTTATTTTTCATTAAGCGGCCTTTATCTACAGCCCATTCTCTGTCTTTAATATCGGCACGTTTATCATGATCTTTTTTACCTTTACCTAAATAAAACTCAAGTTTTACCCAGTTTTTACGCCAGTACATAGCTGTAGCTATAATTGAGTAACCTTCACGGTCAACAGCGCCAGCTAAAACGTCAAGCTCTCTGCGGTTAAGTAGTAACTTGCGATCACGATTTGGATCACATACCACGTGTGTTGAGGCTTCTTTAAGCGGCATTATTTCTGCGCCTAATAAGTAAGCTTCTCTGTCTTTTATATGAACATAACAGTCAGAAATGTTTACTTTACCACTGCGAATACTTTTTATTTCCCAACCTTGTAAACTCATACCACCTTCAAATTTATCGGATAGGGTATAGTTATGCCTAGCCTTTTTATTTAAAGCGATAGTGTTACTGTTAGATTTATTTTTTGAACTTTTCTTTGCCATTTTGAATTCCATTATTATCGGCGATGATTATACCTACAAATAAGAGACTTGATAGAACAAATTTCTTTTTAGTAAAAATTCATTGCTTATATTCAAGTAATAATGCGCTTGTTTGTGTGTTTTGGTATGATATCGCTAAGTTAGCGTAAGGGTCAAAATAAGAATGCCATCCATAAGTAGAAGTGCACTGGTTATGTACAGTGTTGATCAAATGTTTCAATTAATAAATGATGTGCTTGCTTACCCTCAATTTTTACCTGATTGTAGCAATAGTAAAATTATTACGGAAGATGATAATTCAGTTACCGCTGCTTTATTGGTTTCTAAAGCGGGGTTGAATAAGTGGTTTACAACGAAGAATACATTTATTTCCAATCAGCAAGTGCAATTAGAGTTAGTTGATGGGCCGTTTAATAAGTTATATGGCCGTTGGCTTTTAACTGCTTTGTCTGATGATGCTTGTAAAGTTAGTTTAGAGCTTGAATATGAGTTTTCTAATAAAATGTTTGATTTGGCTTTTGGTCGAATATTTAATCATTTAACTAACAATATGGTACAAGCATTTACTCAACGAGCTAAAGATATTTACGGAGCAGCAGCTTAATATGGAAAACTCAAGTCAAGAAATTCAAGTTGAAGTCGTTTACGGTCTTGCACATACACAGAAGTTGTTATCTTTGACATTTAAGCAAGGAACAACTGTTGAGGAAGCCATTGAACAGTCGGGTATTATTGAGCTTTTCCCTGAGATTGATTTAACTGAAAATAAAGTTGGCATTTGGAATAAAGCGGTTAAGTTATCAACAGTTTTGGAAGATTTTGACCGAATTGAGATTTATCGACCTTTAATTGCCGACCCTAAAGAAGTAAGAAAGCGCAGGGCTGAAAAGGCAAAACTTGAAGGCCGCGCAGATAAAACAACCGGTGGTAGAGTTAACCCTTTAGCGAAAAAAGAAGATAAATAAACATTTAGAAGCTTAAAAGTAAGCCCAGCAGATGCTGGGCTTTTTGGTGGAGCTGAAACATTTTTTAAAACTTGATTTACAATAAATCACTGAGTTGATTATTTATACAAGCCTTACTATTTATTTCTATGGCTGCACGCCAACCACTGAACCATTGATATTGTACTTTTGTACTTGTCTACTCTAGTACATTGGTAAGGGCATTGTTCTTAGAACGTTAGGAGATACTTGTTAAGTTTTTACCTGTATGAGCCCTGTATTGGTGGTCTCGTTTTGGCCTTCTCATCATAAATGCACACTCCTTTATTATCATTGATATAGGAACACTCTTACCTTCACTTTCAAATTTAGTTAAGCTTCTGTGAAAAAGCAATATTATTAGGTGTGTTTTTACGATAATAAATTAAATCATTGATTCGCGGTAATATTGAGTTTAGTTACTAATACCAATCTCACTAACTATGTGATCATTGTTACTTGCTAAAATCACCAACGACCTCGTTATTTATTTAATAATTAGAACAACTAGTTATTGAAATACATGCCTTGTATTTGGCAATTTTTTCTACGTATAAAATTGTTCACTTAATTAATGAAACTGGTATGAATGAAAAAAGCACCTTTAGGTGCTTTTTATTTGTGACTACTAGTAGTCACAAGGACTGATACTTATCACGAAGATCTCTGTTATTATTTAATAAACGCTGTAAACATTGTAAATAGTTAGATGTATGTTTAACTAAAGAACTTACGTCGTAAGCCAAATAATGCCATGATAGATAAAAGCCCAGCTACGTTTATACTAGCGCCTTGACGAACTACTTTATCTTCTTCTGCTGATGTACAAACTTCACCAGTGTCAGGTGTTGGCTCTAGAGTGATTGCACGTAAAACATCTTCTGTTAATGGTGAACCAAAATCATCTAACATTATTTCACCATAAGCATCACGACGTTCTACTTTTATGGTTGCTGTTGCTGAAATTATACCATCGTCATTAATGTCTTGTGCTTCGATAATATTATAGGTTGAGCGTAAAGCACATGGAATAGCTAAGTTGAGGTTAGTGAAAACATCATTGTTCATATCATAAACAAAACCAGCGGTTCTACGCGGGTTGCTAGTGCTTTCGTTATGCGTTTCAATTTCGCCTTCACCAACGATTAGATCACTATTATTGATTGCTCTAGCTGTGCTGTCTGAGCCAGAGAAAAAATCATTAGGAGTGACTAGGTCAATTTCTTCTAAAGGTGCATTAGTGTCTACATAGAAAAACTTACGTACGCCGCTACTATTAGTGACATAACCTACGGCAGTACCTGCATCATTAATATCATAAGCAACAGATGTACCTCTAATGCTATGATCACCACTAATATCTATCACGCTGCCATTTTTATAGGCTACAGCATATTGATAAAACCTTCTTTGATCGACTGTTGGTGTAATTATATCTTGATCATAAAAACCATCAGCATAACCAACTGCGACGCCGTTACTATTGATTGCTAAAGCGTAACTTGAATAAGAGCGTTCATCGTCTTCATGTGGCGTTACTAATAAACCTAGCTCTTCAATAATAGGTAAACCATCAGGGTTTAATGTGGCTTTAATTGCCATAGAGTCATATGTGGCAGATGTTGAACCAGTTTGTACTTGTGCAATACAAGCGTCTAGTGTCATCGCCGCTGGAACAACATCTGGATCAGCACAACCGCCATCTTCGTTTTCAATAAAGTCAGAATAACTTGGTACTAGTTTGTAACTACTAAACCCTACAGCAACACCGACTTCATTTACATCCATTAGTGCAGAGAAACCTCCGCCATAGTTTGCTTCTAAAGGAACTATTTCATGAATTTGACTACCTTGATTATAAGAATAGAAGCCTCTCATGCCATGCTCTCTAAGCCAATATACATGATCGACATTCTCATCGTCAGTAAAGGTTTCACTTGGTAAATAAGGCGCAGTAGCACTACCATAGGAAATACCGGTATCAGTAATTCCAGCGACAATATCAACCGTTGAGCGCGTTAGTTGTTCAGTTCCGTCGAAGTTTGTGTCTAATAAGGTATATTCTTGCTGTAGACCGCCAACGGTTGTGATGGCGATGCTATCACCGACTTTTTGGTATTCAATATCATTACCTTTTCCTGATGATGTATCTTGTAACCATCTCACTACCCAAGATAAATCATTGGCAGTTGGATTTCCAGCTCTTAAAGCATCGATATCTTCAAGGTCATTTAAGGCATGAACACTTTCGTGATTTATGGCTGCAAATAGTTGAATGGCAGTAAAATCAGAGTCATCAAGGTAATCAAATTGCACAGGAAAGTCATACAAACTAGTACCTGATATAACCATATCACCATTAGTGTTTTGTTGTTGAGCATAAGTATACTTTGCTTGGCTCGATTCACTTTCATCAACAATTTGATATGTGGCGGCATTTACTGTATTTAAAAAACTTACACTTAGTGCACTACTAATGCTTAGGGCGATAATATTCTTTGCTATTTTTCTCATTCTACTACTTAACTCTTTTATTTATTGTAGGAATAAATCCCAGACTGCAGGGGTTAAAGTTCATCTAACGCTTGCCATCTTGAATAGGCAGTGTCGAGTTTGGACTCTTTTTCGCTAAGCTGGTTCAATATTTTTTTTGTATGTTTTTCATCTTGGCTAAAAAAATCACTTTGATTGACTTGTTCTTGTAAATCAGTAATTTCATTTTCTAACTCGTCGATTATTTTTGGTAGCTCTTCAAGCTCTTTAGTTTCTTTAAAAGAAAGCTTCTTTTTCACCGCTGGTGGTGTTTCTTTTTGTACTGCGGGTGTTGCCTTTTGCTTTGCTTCTTTTTTATTAATTGTTGATAAGTGGCGTTGACGCTCTTCTTCTTTTAACGCTAGATAGCTATCAACATCATCATAACCACCTACGATTTGATTAATTCGGCCTGTACCATCAAAATAAAGACAGCTACTGACACAGTTATTCACAAAATCACGATCATGGCTAACTAAAATAACGGTTCCTGCATAATTTGCAACAACTTCTTCTAATAACTCTAACGTTTCAATGTCTAAGTCGTTAGTAGGCTCATCGAGAATTAGTAAATTACTCGGGCGTAAAAAAAGTCGAGCGAGTAATAAACGGTTCTTCTCTCCACCGGACAAAGCGCGAACTGGCGTACGAGCACGTTTAGGGCTAAATAGAAAATCTTGAAGGTAACCAAGTACATGGCGAGATTTTCCGTTAACTTCGACTTCTTGTTTTCCTTCGCCTACGATTTCTTGCACGGTTTTGTTTACATCAAGCGCTTCACGATGTTGATCAAAATAAGCAATTTCTAAATTAACACCTGAGCGCATTTTACCGCTAGTGGCCTTTAACTTCTCCATAATAAGCTTTATTAAGGTCGATTTGCCTGTACCGTTTGCGCCAATGAAGGCTAATCGGTCGTTACGTGTAATAAGTAAGTTAAGGTTTTCAATGATAACTTTATCACCAAAAGCTACAGTAACATCTTCAGCTTCAAATACGAGTTTACCTGAACGATCACCTTGGGTAATGTTCATTGTGCTTTGATTACGTACTTCTCTACGCGCTTTACGCTCTAAACGGAGTTTTTCTAAGGAACGAACACGCCCTTCATTACGGGTACGTCGAGCTTTGACACCTTGACGAATCCAAACTTCTTCTTCAGCTAACTTTTTATCAAATAGGGCATTTTGTTGTTCTTCTACTTGTAAATCATGTTGTTTTTGTTCTATATATAAATCGTAATCACCTGGGTAACTTGTTAGCTTGCCACGGTCTAAGTCTAGAATTCGAGTCGATAAACCTCGAATAAATGCTCTATCATGGCTGATAAAAATAATGGTACCGCCAAAATCTTTTAAAAATTTCTCAAGCCATAACACACTTTCTATATCTAAATGGTTGGTTGGCTCATCAAGTAATAAAATATCAGGGTTAGTTACTAATGCTTTAGCTAGGGCTAATTTACGTAACCAACCTCCAGATAAGTCACTAATTTTAGCATCAGGATTTAATGATAACGTACTCATGGCTTGTTCAATGCGTTGTTCGTCTTGCCATGCACCAGCTTGTTCAAGTTCATCCTGTACTTTTGATAGCTTATTAAGATTTTTTTCACTTGGATCTTCGCCAATCAAGTGAATTAATTTGTGATAGCGACTCAGTAGGTCTGCATTTTCACTAACGCCTTGCGCAACATAATTAAACACACTTAAGTCAGACGACTCTGGTGGATCTTGTTCCAACATTGCTAATTGCATTGTGCTAGATTTTAATATTTGGCCATCGTCTAAGTTTTGTAAACCCATTAATATTTTCATTAATGTTGATTTACCAGCACCGTTACGGCCAACTAAACAAATACGTTCACCGGTTTGAACACTTAAGTCTGCTTTATTTAAAATTTTGTCTTCACCAAAAGCGAGTTCGCCATTAGCTATTCTTAATAATTCCATCAGTTTTTAACTCTTTATTGTTAAACAGCAGCACTTATTAATTAGTGAGCACTTACTGTTATCTATCAATCTAATAGCTGGATAATTTGTTCTGCTGTAAAGGGCCAAAATAGTTTTTGGTTATCAGCTTTACCCGCTGGGTTTAGTTTTTCTAATACGGGAATATGTACACCGTATAGTTCTACTAACGTTTTACTTTCATGAGCGACGGTTTCTTGGTCAACAATATCTACTTGATTCAATTGCGCCTTAGGTATTACTGATAAGGACAGTGCTAAAGCTTCTTCACATAAATGACAACCTTCGCTGCCATATAAATTATATATTGTCATTATTCGCTCTTATATTTTTCTATGCTAGCCTTTTCGGGTAACTGACCAACTATTATGGATATGTTTATTACGAGCAAAATCTTGGTCTCTGGTAATATCAGACATATTTTTAGCTTGTAATCCTAGTGCTTCTAAACCTTCAAAGTCCATTTTGAAATTACGCTTATTATTAGTAAAGAATATTTCCCCACCACGGTTAAGTGATTTTAAGGCATCAGCGAGGAGGGCAACATGGTCTCGTTGTACGTCGAAACTATCTTCCATGCGTTTTGAGTTTGAAAAAGTAGGCGGATCAATAAAGATTAAGTCATATTTATCTGTGTTCTTTTTCAGCCAATCAAGGCAGTCTGCTTGTATAAATTGATATTTATGACTGTTGAGTTTGTTTAACGAAAAATTGTCTTGTGCCCAATTAAGGTAAGTATTTGACATATCTACCGTGGTAATTGATCTAGCACCATGTAACGCTGCTTGTAATGACACAGAACCAGTATAAGCGAATAAATTTAACAAGGTTTTGTCTTTCGCTTTTTTAGCAACAATTTGTCGTGTTTTTCGGTGATCTAAAAATAGACCGGTATCAAGATAATCCCATAAATTAATTTTAAGCAGTGCGCCATGTTCATTAATGGTGATTGATTGTTTTGATTTATCAACGCGTTGGTATTGATTACTGCCTTTTTGTTTAGCACGTGTTTTTAGTACGACTTTATCAGTAGGAACTTCTAATACTTTAGGGGCCCAATAAATAACTTCTTGTAAGCGTCTTTTAGCTTTGTCGGCGTCAACTGTTTTTGGCGCTGCATATTCTTGAATAACTAAATAATCACCATAAACATCAATGGCAACATTATATTCAGGAATATCGGCATCATAAAGGCGATAGCAGTCAATTTGATTTGATTTAAGCCAGCCTTTTAATCCTTTACGGTTTTTCTTTAAGCGGTTAGCAAAATCACTATCTTCTTCAGCAAAAGATGATTGAGGGTTTACAGCATCTTTTTCTAATTGTTTCTCATCAACATTATAAAGCGCTAGTTGACAATCTAATGGACCGTTTTTAAATTTATAACGTTTAAAGCTTGATAACTTAAGCATCGCAAGTAATTCAATATTGGCGGTTAAAATCGCGATTCGCCAATTAATAAATTGTGCCTTGAGCTTTTGACCGAATAATACAAAGTTTTCTACTAATTCCGGTAGCTCACCAATGCGCTCTCCATAAGGAGGGTTAAATAAAATAGTACCAGCAACACCTTTAGCGCTAGAGCCATAAACATTATTCATGTTATTGGTGTTTTGACATTTAAACTCAATAAAACGCTGTACTTTTGCATTACGTGAATTTTGTTGAGCGGTATTAATAACACGAGGATCAATATCAATACCAAATACTTTTAAACTACTGATTTGTGCTTTTTCTAATGAATTCTCAGAACTATCAATTGCATCATTTAGCTGCTCTTGCCAAATAGTGTCGTCGTGTTTTAACCAAGCATCAAATCCCCAAGAAGCACGTTGAATTCCAGGTGCTTGTTTGGTTGCCATTGCTACGGCTTCAATCAATATTGTGCCAGAGCCACACATAGGATCTACTAGCGGCTTACTTGTATCGTCTAACCAGTTAGAGCGAATAATTAAGGCCGCAGCTAAGTTTTCTTTTAATGGCGCTGCACCTGAATGTTCACGGTAACCACGTTGAAATAACCCTCGACCAGAAAAATCTAAATAAATGCTGACATGATCTTTTAGTAGTCGCGCTTGAAAACTGATTTGAGGTGATTTTTTATCAACATCAGGACGTTCAAAACCTTGCTCTCTAAATTGATCAACAATCGCATCTTTAATGGTTAATCCACCAAATTGGCTATTTCGAATTTCTTCACTATAACCTACGAAGTCAATTGAAAAGGTTGTATTACTGTTAAAGTGTTCTAGCCAATTTATAGAGCTTGCAGCTTTAAATAGTTCATCTTTGTCTTTGGCTTCACCTTCGCCAAGTTTTAACATGACGCGTGTAGCCAAACGAGTCCATAAACAAATTTTATAGCCAAGCTCCATGGATGCTGAGAAATAGACACCTTCTGGCTTTTGAATAACTTGTTCAGCACCAAGGTTTTTTACTTCATCGGCGAGTAATACCTCGATACCTGGGGAGGTTAGGGCTAAAAATTGTTGCATAGGCACTGTCATAGTGTGGTTCCAGAAAAAACGATGACGCGATTATAACGAATGTACAGTCACACATAAACAAAAGTTCAGTTAATGTGACGAAATAGCTTATAATTAGGACATAACGAAGAACAATTAAGCTAACAGATGATTTTTAGCTGATTTGTAAAAAAATCACTTGCTTTATTGGCGAGTGATCCTTACTATACGCATCGAATTCAGGGAGAACATCCTGATAGCTTCTTGCAGTATGAAGTAAAACTATTGTGGCTTACCTAATCTTATTAAAGAAAAGGTCATTCGGACGCGGGATGGAGCAGCCTGGTAGCTCGTCGGGCTCATAACCCGAAGGTCGTCAGTTCAAATCTGGCTCCCGCAACCAACTTTACTCAAGTATAAAGAGTATGTAAAATTATATTCTTTCAATATGAATTAAAACTGTTGAGGCTTTCTTCTTATTTCTTAAGAAGTTCATTCGGACGCGGGATGGAGCAGCCTGGTAGCTCGTCGGGCTCATAACCCGAAGGTCGTCAGTTCAAATCTGGCTCCCGCAACCAA